>JAZQLT010000067.1:0-8464 GCA_045542815.1 Candidatus Scatosoma sp.
AAAAATGAGTGTAAAATATGGATAAACAGGCGATTAAGAAGCGCGTTGCGCAGATAAAAAAAGAAATAGAAAAGGGGAATCCGTTTAACGAACGGGTGTATCTCGTTGCGGCGACGAAAATGCAGACGGCGGAAAGCGTCAACGCGGCGATAGAAGGGGGCGTGGACGCGGTGGCGGAAAACAAGCCGCAAGAGTTCCGCGACAAAAACGATTTGCTTTTGCCCTGCCCCCGTCATTTTATCGGGCATTTGCAGACGAATAAGGTAAAGTATCTTCTCGGTAAGATCGATTTGTATCATTCTTGCGACCGCGACGAACTGGCAAGCGAGCTTGCCCGCCGTTCGAAGAGCGCGGGGCTCGTATCGAATATTTTAATTCAAATCAATATCGGCGAAGAAGAAAGCAAGGGGGGGTATCCCTATGCGGCAGCGAAGGAAGTATTTGCAAGGCTTTCGGCGGCGGACGGGCTTTGTGTGAAAGGATTTATGGCGATGCTGCCAGACACGGACGATGAGAACTTGCTTCGCGCGCTTGCGCGGAAAATGCGCCGCTTGTACGAATGGGCAAAGGAGCAATCCAAGGAAGTAGAATACCTTTCCATGGGTATGAGCGGCGACTATGCCCTGTGCATAGAAGAAGGGAGCAATATGATCCGCGTCGGTTCTACGATTTTCGGGGAGAGAATTTATGGCGAGCAGTAATAAAAAGGCAAAAATGAGCACGGCAAAACGCTTGGTGGTCATTCTATTAAGCGTGCTTTTGTTCGTCTTGGCGACGCTTGGGGCGTTACAGCTTGGGTGTGTATATACGCATAGGGGTTGGAAATACTTTTTCCCCGATTACGGCAAGGTAGATTTGTCGCCGATTTTGGAAAAATCCGAGCTTAGCGAAGACGATTACGAGCTTTTATACCGCCAAACGGGTCTTACCAAGCTTGGTATCGACGGGTATTTGGAAGGGGGACAAACGGACGGGATTTTGCGCACGCAGCAGTTTTTCTTCCAAGAACAGGAAGTGATCGTGGATAAATTTGCGCCCTTCACTTATACGGAAAAGACGGACGCCCACGCGCCCATTGCGCCGCTAAAAGACGGGGATATTATCGTTACTTCGACAACCAGAGTTTCTTGGTGGCGTTACGGCCACGCTGCGCTCGTCGTGGACGGGAAAAAGAGCTTGGTGATAGAGTCGATTTCGCCGGGAGCGGTCAGTAAATTTAATTACGCGACTACCTTTGACGATTTACGGGACTTTATGATTTTGCGCCCCAAAGCGAGCGCGGAACTCAAAGCGCAGGTTACGGAATACGCCAAGAATGAATTGCTGGGGCTTCCGTATTCCCTTTTCGCGGGAATATTCACCAAAAAATTCAACGATAAGCCGCTCGAGAGCACACAGTGCGCCCATCTCGTTTGGCATGCGTATAAAAAGTTTGGCATCGATTTGGACAGCACGGGCGGCAGAGTGGTAAAACCCCGCGATATGGCGTGCTCGCCCGAGGTGGAACTCGTGCAGGCGTACGGTTTTGACTTGGATACGCTTTGGAGTTAAGGTATGGTAAATATGCAAAAATACGCGCTCGTTACGGGCGCAACGGGCGGACTTGGAAGGGAGTTCGCGTACGCCTTGGCTAAGAAAAATTATCACTTGCTATTGACGGGCAGAAGCGCGGAAAAGCTTTCCCGTTTGGCAGAAGAATTGCAAGAAAAATACCCCCATATACAAACGCGGATTTATCCCGCCGATTTGGCAAACGAAGGGGACAGGGTCGCGTTGACGGAAAAAATCGCGGGCGAAGGCTTGCGTATTTCTCTGCTTGCCAACGTGGCGGGCGCGGACATTCAAAAGGGGCTTTTGCAATACACGCAAGAGAAGATCGCTTTTCAGTGCCGCGTGAATTTTGAAGCGGCGGTTTCCCTTTCCCGCTTTGCAATCGAGCAAAAAGCCGAGCGGCTGGAAATCGTCAATATCTGTTCGGTTTCGGGGATTTATCCCATGCCCTATTTTGCGATATACAGCGCAACCAAAGGTGCGCTCATTTCCTTTTCCCAAGCCCTACGGGAAGAAATGAAGGGCAAAGGAGTAGCCGTAACGGCAGTGCTGCCCGGCGCAATTCCAACGCGTGCGGATATCCGAGCGCAGATTAAAGGGCAGGGCTTGTGGGGAAAGCTTGCGGTAAAATCTCCCGAAAGCGTGGCGGAAATTTCTTTAAAAGCCGTGCGGAAAAACAAACGGAAAATCATCGTAGGGTTTTGGAATAAGCTCATGCGCGCGTTCACCTGCCTGCTCCCCGCAAGCTGGCGCTTGAAATTTATCGCAAGGCGTTGGAGCAAAATCTCCAAGGACGCTTATTAAAGTAAGATAAAATTAGGAAAATTGTGTGAAGAAATGCTTTTTGCCCCTTCAAATCCTTGACAAAAAGCTTTTTTTTATGTATAATCGATTTAATAAATTGAAAAGACAGGTTTAATCGAAAAAATTGGACGACATAGGAGAGAGTATGATAGAATTAAATCCTTCCAGTAATTTGTTGGAACAAGACCAGTACAAATACGAATTACAGGACGTTGCGGAACCTCATTTATTCCGCGACATTTACCCCTACGACGAAGTGCCGAAGACGACCTTTAACTTCCGCAGAGTTCCCATGAACATGCCGAAGGATATTTGGATTACGGACACCACTTTCCGCGACGGTCAGCAATCCCGCGCGCCTTATACGGCGGAGCAGATCGTTCACCTTTACAAGCTTCTTGCCCGCCTTGGCGGTCCGAAGGGGATCATTCGCCAGAGCGAATTTTTCGTTTATACGAAGAAGGATAGAGACGCTTTGGAAAAATGTATGGCTCTGGGATACAAATTCCCCGAAATCACCACTTGGATCAGAGCGAAAAAAGAAGATTTCGCGATGGTGCGGGATATCGGTATCAAAGAAACGGGGATCTTGGTAAGCTGTTCGGATTATCACATTTTCAAAAAGCTGAACATGACGAGAAAACAGGCGTTTGACCACTATTTAGGGGTCGTTAAGCAGGCGTTTGACGCGGGTATTTCTCCCCGCTGTCATTTGGAAGATTTGACGCGCGCCGATTTCTACGGCTTTGTCGTACCTTTCGTAAACGAGCTCGTCAACCTTTCCAAGCAAACGAAAATTCCCGTCAAGATCCGCATGTGCGACACGATGGGCTACGGCGTACCTTTTACGGGCGCAGCGCCCCCCAGAAGCGTACCCGGCATCGTTTACGGCTTGCATCACTATTCGGACGTTACGTCGGAGATGCTGGAATGGCAC
This sequence comes from Candidatus Scatosoma sp., assembly GCA_045542815.1. Classification (GTDB taxonomy): domain Bacteria; phylum Bacillota; class Clostridia; order Christensenellales; family Borkfalkiaceae; genus Scatosoma. Next base: position 3,293 of record JAZQLT010000067.1, read on the forward strand.
GGGCATAACGACTTTTATATGGGCGTAGCCAACGCGGTCAGCGCATGGCTGTACGGTGCGAGCGGGGTGAACTGCTCCTTGCTCGGTATCGGCGAGAGAACGGGCAACGTACCCACCGAAGCGATGGTCATGCAGTACGCGTCCTTGCGCGGAACGCTGGACGGCATGGATACGACGGCGATTACGGAGATCGGGGAATACTTTGAAAAAGAACTCGGCTACGATATCCCGCCGATGACGCCTTTCGTAGGCAGCGCGTTCAATCTCACGCGTGCAGGCGTTCATGCAGACGGCATGATGAAGGACGCAGAAATTTATAATATCTTCGACACGGAAAAAATCTTGAACCGCGCGCCCGAAGTTTCCGTTTCCAACACGTCGGGGCTTGCAGGTATTGCGTATTGGGTCAATAAGCACTATAAGCTTCCGCCCGAAAAGCAGGTGGGCAAGCAGGATTGGATCGTGCAGGAAATGAAGAAAGCCATCGACGCACTGTATGCAGACGGCAGAACGACGGTCATGGGCGAAGACGAGCTGGAAGGGCTTTACGAAACGTACAGCAAAGAAGGCCGCAGCAAACTCAATAGAAATCTTTAACAGGTAATAAATATGGGATATACGATAGCACAGAAAATCATCAAAAATCATCTCGTATGCGGAGAAATGGTTACGGGGCAGGAGATCGGTTTAAAAATCGATCACACGCTCACGCAAGACGCAACGGGCACGATGGCGTATCTTCAATTCGAAGCGATGGGAATCGACCGTGTAAAAACGGAGCTTTCCGTAGCCTACATAGACCACAACACCTTGCAGGCGGGCTTTGAGAACGCGGACGACCACCGCTATATTCAAACGGTAACCAAAAAACACGGTATCCGTTTCTCCCGTCCCGGTAACGGCATTTGCCATCAAGTGCATTTGGAGCGTTTCTCCAAGCCCGGCAAAACGCTCATCGGCTCGGACAGCCATACGCCTACGGCGGGCGGTATCGGTATGCTCGGTATGGGTGCGGGCGGTTTGGACGTAGCGGTTGCAATGGGCGGCGGCACGTACTATATCACCATGCCAAAAATGATTAAGGTCAACCTTGTCGGTAAGCTCTCCGACTACGTCGGCGCAAAGGACGTTATTTTGGAAGTGTTGCGCCTGCTTGGCGTAAAGGGCGGCGTCGGCGCGATCGTAGAATACGCGGGCGAAGGGGTAAAAACCCTTTCCGTGCCGCAGCGCGCTACGATTACGAACATGGGCGCAGAGCTTGGTGCGACCAGCTCGATTTTCCCTTCCGACGAAGTTACCAAAGCCTTTTTAAAGGCAGAAAACAGAGTGGAAGATTGGATAGAGCTTTCTTCTGACGAAGACGCGGTGTTCGACGCGGAATATACGGTGGATCTTTCTGCGCTCAAACCCTTGGCGGCTTGCCCGCACAGCCCTGACAACGTCAAGAGCGTTGCAGAGCTTTCGGGCATGAAAATCAATCAGGTATGTATCGGTTCTTGTACGAACTCGTCCCTGTCGGACATGCTGACGGTGGCGGCGATGCTTAAAGGCAAAACGGTGCATCCCAGCGTCAGCCTTTCTATTTCTCCCGGTTCCAAACAGGTTTATACCATGCTGGCAGAGTGCGGCGCGCTTGCCGATCTCATCAATGCGGGCGCGAGAATTTTGGAGTGTGCCTGCGGCCCCTGTATCGGTATGGGCTTCTCTCCGCAGTCTGCGGGCGTGAGTCTTCGTACGTTCAACCGCAACTTCCTTGCAAGAAGCGGGACGGCGGACGCGCAGGTGTATTTGGTTTCTCCCGAAACGGCGGCGGCGTCTGCGGTGGCGGGCGTATTTACCGATCCTACCACGCTTGGCAAAGCGCCTAAGATAAAAACGCCCAAAGCTTTCAAGATTAACGACAACTTAATCGAAATGCCTGTGGCGAAAGAAAATATGGACGAAGTTACGGTGGAAAGAGGCCCGAATATCAAGCCTATTCCCGTAGGAAAAGCCCCCGAAAAAGATCTTTCCTGCGAGCTGATTTTGAAGGTGGGCGACGACATCACCACCGACCATATCATGCCGGCAGGTACGAAGGTATTGCCGTATCGCTCCAACGTGCCCAAGCTTTCCGAATTCTGTTTCACCGTATGTGATAAGGATTTCCCCGAGCGCGCAAAGGCAAAGGGCGGTGGAATTATTCTCGGCGGCGCGAACTATGGTCAAGGCTCGTCCAGAGAACATGCGGCGCTCGTGCCCTTGTACTTAGGTATCAAAGCGGTGGTGGCAAAGAGCTTTGCCCGTATCCACGTGGCGAATCTTATCAATTTCGGTATCGTGCCCATGACCTTGGCAAATCCCGATGATTACGAGAATTTTGCCGAAGGCGATCAGTTGGAGATTAAGGGCTTTGCGGATGCGGTTGCAAACGCGACGGAAGCAACGCTTGTCAATAAAACCAACGGAAAAGAAGCCAAGCTTTGCTTGAATTTGTCGGCAAGACAGCGTGAAATGTTGCTTGCGGGCGGGTGCTTGAATTATACGAAAAACGGCAAGTGATTGCGGATATGCTTCGCAATACTTCGTTGCGCTGTGTTTTCCTTGCTCGTTTACGCACAGTAAACTCCCTTCGGAAAGCCGCGCGCGCCTTGTCTTGCTCGCATCTGCGCAATCAAAGCAATTGCATAAATTAGGAGAATAACAAATATGGAAAAACAGGAATACAAAGCACAGCTTGACGCTGCTTGCGAAAAATTCAGAAAACTGATGGCAGACCAGCTTACGCGCGTAGAAGATATGAAAGCGCAGGGCGATTTTGTGGATTATAACGCGCTCGATTGTATCAAAATCGGCGTTTGCGGCGGGGACGGTATCGGTCCGATTATTTCCGCGCAGGCAAGACGGGTGTTGGAATTTATCCTCGCCGATCTCGTGAAAGCGGGTAAGGTGGAGTTTAAGGATATCGAAGGGCTTACGATTGAAAACCGTATTGCAAAAGGCAAAGCGATCCCCGACGACGTCATGGCGGAGCTGAAGGCTTGCCATATCATCTTAAAAGGCCCGACGACGACCCCCCAAAAGGGCAGCGGTATGCCGAATATCGAATCGGCGAACGTAGCGATGAGAAAGGCGCTCGACCTGTTTGCGAATATCCGTCCCGTGAAAGTGCCCGAAGAAGGGATTAACTGGACGATTTTCCGCGAAAACACCGAAGGCGGCTATGCGATCGGCTCTTCGGGATTCAATATCACCGAAGACTTGGCGGTGGACTTCACGGTTACGACCAAGCAAGGCTCGGATAGAATTGCTCGCCTTGCCTATGATTACGCGCATAAGAACGGCTTAAACAGAGTTTCGCTCGTTACCAAGGCAAACGTTATTAAGACGACGGACGGCAATTTCTTGGAAGATTGCCATAAAGTTGGCGATTTGTATCCCGATATCGTAACGGACGAATGGTATGCGGATATCATGACGGCGAAGCTCGTGGATAAAAAGCGCCGCCGCGATTTCAAGGTGCTGCTCTTGCCCAATCTGTACGGCGATATCATTTCGGACGAAGCTGCGGAATTCCAAGGCGGCGTAGGTACGGCGGGCTGCGCGAATATCGGTAAGAAATACGCCATGTTCGAAGCGATCCACGGCAGTGCGCCCCGTATGATCACCGAAGGCAGAGGACAGTACGCAGACCCTTGCTCCATGCTCCGCGCTTGCGTTATGCTGTTATCGCATATCGGCTTGCAGGACAGAGCGGATAAACTTGAAAAAGCGTTGGATATCTGTTCGTTTGAAGAAAAGAAGCTTGTCATTACGGGCAGAGACACGGGCGCAACCTGCGATGAGTTCGGCGATTACGTCATGGAAACCTTGCAAAAACTTTGATAAGAGAAAAAAGAAGGAGCGTGTAGCTCCTTTTTTTTTGCGTAGAAAAGGATTTTTTTTAATAAAGACTTTACAGAACGTTTTTTCTGTGGTATAATATATAAGAGAAAATCCGTGTTTTACGGAGAAGGTTGATTATGAAATATACAGTACAATCCGCAAAATATATTCTAAAAAATTTCTTGTATATTTTCCCGCTGGCGATCCTGCCTGCGTTTTTGCTCTCTCTTTCTACGGATGAGGTGGCAATCACGAAGGTGCTTACGGAAACGTTTACGGGAAGTATCGAGGCGTGGACTTTTTCCGAATTGTTCCATGCCATTTCCATTTTAAGCTTTGGCAATTGGCAGGCGGTCGTATTCGGCTTGCTCGGTATCATCGCTATGGTGCCGTGCGTGGCGCTGCTTATGGCGTTTTTGGAAAAGCATTTCCGTATTGGAAAGAGAACGTTCAATGGGCTGTGGTCAAAGCTCAACGACAATTTTATCTCTACCTGCGTGTATGCGCTTTTGTTCGTGGCACTCTATGAAATATGGGCATTGCTGACGGCGGCGGTTGTTTTTATACTGTCGATGATTCCCGTTGCGTGGCTTGCCTACGTGCTTTCGATAGCTGCTTATATCGCAATGCACGTGCTCCTGCTGTATTTGGTGGGATTTATCTATTTATGGTTGCCGTGTTTGCAGATTACGGGCTTTCGGGCAATCGAAGCGCTGCATTATTCCCAACAGCTTGTAACTCCGGTAAAATGGAAGATTTTGGGCGGGCAAATTTTGTTTTTGCTGTTTGCCGAAGCGCTGATTGGCGTTTGTGCCGTCTTCCTTCCCGGTTGGGTAGCGTTCACCTTGATTACGACGGCTTTGTATTCCATTTTGTTGATGTTCTTTTTCGTGCGCATGCAAATTGCTTATTTCGACCGCGATCAAATAGAGCGGGCAGACTTAAAATGGTATTAAATGGGGGATTTTATGAGATTTGCCAACAGTATTCGGTTGTTAATGGAAAACTTCAAGCAGACGTATAAGCTGCTTTTGTACAAGCTCGTTATGCTGCTGATCACAAGCGCGCTGTATGGCGCGTTCCTGCTGCCGCAGATCATTGAGATTGCGTCCAATCCCGTCGTGAAAGAGCTTTGGGAAAACGTGCAAAACGTCTTTAAATCTTTCTTCTCGTCCGATTTGGGCAGCCCTACCATCTACGTCCACGCAATCTTCGGGGAAGGTGGCTCGCTTAGAAAGGTGCTCGATTTGCTCATGACTATGCGCTTAGATCTCATTCTTGAAGTCGGAGGCCAAGCGGTCTTAGGAA
>JAZQLT010000068.1:0-4126 GCA_045542815.1 Candidatus Scatosoma sp.
GCGCCGAGCACGGTAGCTCCGCCCACCCCCAGCGCCGTTATAATCACCAATTCCATAACAATAGTTTATCCTATATTTTTTTGAATTTATTATACTTGTTTTTTACGGGTTTGTCAATAGGATAAGCAATATCCAACGCAAAAGCGAGCCTTTTGGCTCGCTTTTTAAGTTCATCGCGTACATGGGTGCTCGGTTTATGGCTAAGTCTTAGTATTTGTAATAATCTAAGGGATATCTGTCTTGCTTATCGTTTATCCCGTCTTTATCGCTATCCGTTTCCGTAGGGTCGGAGAATACTCTGCCGAGAACGGTCATCTTCGTACCGTCATCGTTGAATACCGTAACCGTCTTCACTTCTTCGCCGTCTAACAATCCGTCGCCGTCCGTATCGGCTACGGTTTTATCCAATTCGTAGCCAATGCCCGCGAAGACAACCATATTTTCCTCGTAATAATCGGACAACCCGTCGTTATCGGAATCCGTTTGAATATCCATCTTTTCTTTGATATTCTCGTAGATAGACGCCAACTCGCTTGCCTGCGCAGACATATAGAATTTAGCGCCAGTTTCTTCCGCCAAGGGTTTCATGTAGTTGGTAAAATAGTCCGATGAAGACTCCCCAAGCCCGACCGTATAAATCATGACCCCGCTTGTTTGCGCTTTACTGATTGTTTGACTGTGCAAGCTTGTATCGTCGGCTACGCCGTCGCTAAGCAGAACCATTACTTTCATTGTATCGCTTTCGGCAGACACGGTAAACATATTAAGCGCCGTATTGATTGCGTTATACATATAAGTAGTGCCACTGGATTTGAAATAAGAAGTCGTTAAATAGCCCTTCGCTTCTTCCTTGCTTTCCGTAAGACTTGCTGTCAACACTGTCGTGCTGGACTCAAACGATACAACACCTATCTTACTGTTTTCGGGCAATTTATCAATCAAATCGTTTGCAACTGTCAAACGTTCGTTGTTACGGTCGCTACTTGTCATACTGCCCGAATCATCCACCACGAAAACGATTTCAATATCCGAATACGATTTGTTCGTTTCCCACGTGTCAACCCACTTGAACTCTTCTTCATATACCCGTCTATCCAACAGAATATACGTGGAAAGCTCGGAAATTTCCGCAGTCGCAACGTTTCCTTCTACCGTGGTCGTTAACGGTTTCATTTCTCTCTTTTCTGCGTCAAAATCGTAAATGACAAGCTCTGCGTCGGGCGATACCGTAGTTTCGTCAAACGCAAAGGTGATTTTCGCCGATTGAATTTCGCCCTGTGCTTGATACGCGTAGGCTTTTCCCATATAGCCCATTGTGTCTTCCGTAAAGAAATCGTCGGGTTTCACGGTCAAAGTATTAAGAATTTCCCCGTCCGCTTCCATCTCCAACGAAGGATCTACCGTATCTTCCACTTCTTCGGGCTTTATCACAACGTTGAACGATTCTTCCGCCGTCTTGGGGTCAAAACCATATTCAATTTCCTTTCCGTCAAGAAGCCCGTCGCCGTCCGTATCGGGATTCATCGGATCGGTTTCGTAGATAAATTCGTCAAAGTCGGAAAGTCCGTCTTCATCCGAGTCGTATTTTGCGGGATTCGTATGGAATAAATTAATTTCTTCTTCATCAAGCAAATGATCGCCGTCCGTATCTTCCAGATAAGGATCCGTTTGATAGATAACCACTTCTTCATAGTTGGTGAGCATGTCGTTATCTTCGTCGCCGTCAGGGCTTAATTTCTCCATTTTTACCAAATTACAGTTGTCGCAGGCATAGAGCACTTCCCCGTCCGTTTCTTCCGTAGGTGCGATAAAGACGTAATGTCTCCCCCATGCGTGTTCCTTGCAACCGTCCCCTGCTTCGTTGCTGCTCGAACCGCCGTTCGGCATTTCACAAGCGGCAAATCCGCCTACGCACGCCGCTATCAGCCCTAATAACGCTAATGCCTTCGCTTTCTTCTTCATAAGACCTCCTTAACTCCCTAAATTTAAGCAAATATACTCGAAATAAATTATATCGCAAGCCCTTTTCGCCCGCTCTTATAAAATATCCCTGTAATATCATTATAATTAAGTATTACCTAACTGTCAAGTAAAATAAAGCATTCCGTATTATTTTATTAGAACCTTCTGAGAATGGTTACCCATGTTTTTTACCAAGCGATTGCATGAGAAAAGCGAGCCTTTCGGCTCGCTTTTTAAGTTCATCGCGTACATGGTGCGTCTGTTTTTGTTTTATGGATTGGGCGTTTCCCCGTCCGTGCCGCCGCTTGTAGGGTCGGTGGGCGTGGGAATCATGACCGTCGCCGACTCGCCCGCCACAACGGTAGGAAGCTTGCCGTCCCATTTCGCCAGATATTCAAGATACTTCATGTAATCGGTGATCACCTGGATTTCTTCCGCGGTTTTGCCTTCAAAGTTGATGGTATATGCCATCGATTTTACCCCGTCCGCATCTTCCACTTCCTGCTCGTCGATGGTGAAGCCAAGCGCTCTCGCCACTTCAATCGACTTTAACTGAATGGTTTGCGCTTCCGCTTTGGCAACTTCGATCTGTGCCTGTGCGTCCGCTTTCGCGCTTTCGATCTTCGCTTGCGCGGCAAGCTTTGCTACTTCAAGCTCCTTTTCCGCGTTTACAATCGCCGTTTCTTTTTCATACTCCGCTTTGAGCTTTTCCTGCTCGGCGATCATTTTGTCTTCTACCGTCTTTTCAAAAGCGTCCGAAAAATCGATATTCGTAAGCACGACGGCAACGATATTTACGTAATATTCGTCGTTTACGGTTTGCTTGATTACTTCTTCCACTTGGGGAGAAATAGACGAACGGGTTTCAATAATATTCATCGCCGAATAGGACGAAAGCTTGGATTTCGTCTTTTCCGTCGCAATGCTTTCAATACGGTTTTCCAGCACCGTAATCGAACCGTATTTGTTCGCGATTTCAATGACTTTGGAAGCGTCGATTTGGTATTGTACCGTCATCACCACGTCCATGGTCTGCGCGTCTTTGGAATAAGCTTGCGTTTTGATTTCCAGATTTTGCACTTTCGCGTCGTACAGGGAATAGCTTTCCGTAATCCAAAAATCGAAGTATGTACCCGCTGTGCGTACCTTTTCCGCTTTCCCAAGGTGTTTTACGACGGCAATTTCACCCGCCTGCACCGTATGAAAACTGAACGGTACAAACACGAATAACAAAGCAAACACCCCGCCTACTACGGAAAAAATGATCCCGTTTGCGCGCTTTTTCTTACGGAAGAAACGGAAGGCGAAGAACGCCCCTACCCCGCATACCGCCGCGAAAATCGCGCCTAAAATAATACCTATTGTCATTTTTTTTCTCCTTTTATACACTTTCCGCGACTCTTCGCGGTAATTGTATTGTACCACTTTTCGCTTTTATTGTCAAACGTTTCGTTGCAAGAAAGCACACCCACTCACATACGCAGACTACTCAGATGAAAAACCGCACAAAGCCCTTCTCTCTTGCCAAGCGGTGGGGCTGAAGCACGCAAAGAAAAAACCTTGCTCTAAAAGAACAAGGTTTTCGTTTGAAAAGCGGCGGCTACCTATCCTCCCAACGGTTAACCGTAAGTACTTTCGGCGTAAAAGAGCTTAACTTCTGTGTTCGGAATGGGAACAGGTGGATCCTCTTTGCCATCGTCACCGCTATGGTTATATAACATGCTTTCACATGATACATACGTTTGTAAATAATCTTCTTAGAAGACTAACAACTACACAAGGCTGAGCCTTGACCCAAACTTAGTGTCTTTTTCCACACTTTTCAGTCGGTTTCGTTCTTAGTCCAGAAGACTAACAACTACATAGCAAATTGAAAGGTAACTTTCTTCATATCAGTTCTTCTTGTTTTTGAAGTCCGTAAAAATTATAGATTTTCTTCTGAAGAGATTTTCGTTCAAAAAAGCTTTCATCTCAATATAATTGAGATCAAGCCAAACGACCTATTAGTATCGGTCAGCTTTTGCATTGCTGCATTTACACCTCCGACCTATCAACCTTGTTGTCTGCAAGGGGTCTTCAGGGATACCTTATCTTGAAGCGAGTTTCACGCTTAGATGCTTTCAGCGTTTATCTCAACCGCACTCCGCTACCCTGCCATGCCGCT
>JAZQLT010000069.1:0-3207 GCA_045542815.1 Candidatus Scatosoma sp.
TCTTCCGCGTCGTATTCCGTTTTCGTGCTGACGATCAAGCTCTCGTCCGCGCCGTATTCTTCTTCAAACATAACCTATCCTTTTTTATTTGGAAGTCCAGAAACTCAGTTTTTCGTCAGGGGGGTGGGACGAGCTGCCCGTTAAGCAAAGCATTATTATTGCTTTGTAGTGGCGAGATGAGCAAACGCATATGTCAGCGTTTGCGGTGACCGAGAACAACGTTCACCTTGCGTTGTTCGAGACGTACCCCACGAAAGCGGACCCATAAAAGCAACCGTTAGGTTGCGCATAACGCCATAGGCGTTAAAGCGTTGCTCTGCAACGCTACACTCCGCCCTGCAAGGCTTTCATGATCACTTCTTCTACCGAGCTCGCACCGTTTTCACGCGCTTTTTTTACGGCGTTCGTGCTCTCCGCACGGGTAAAACCTAAGCCCATGAGCGCGGATACCGCTTCTTCGTCCGCCGCCGAAAGCTTGCCTGCGGGCGCTTCTGCCGCTCCTGTAAACGGATCCCCGCTCGCGCTCATAACTTCCGCCGCCGAGATCTTGCCGTGCAGTTCCAAAACGATTTTTTCCGCCGTCTTTTTGCCTAAACCCTTGACCGCAGACAAACGCTTGACGTCCGCTGTGGCAATCGCCTGCGCAAACTCGTCCGCGCTGAGTGCGGCAAGCACCGCAATCCCAAGCTTGGGACCGACGCCCGATACCGTAATGAGCTTTAAAAAAAGCTCCTTTTCCTTTACGCTTTCAAAACCAAACAGCGTAACGCCGTCTTCTTTCACTTGTAAGTAGGTATATAATTCCGCTACCGCGCCCACCGTGATCTTTCTAAACGCCCCGCCCGAGCAATACGCCTCGTAGCCGATCCCGTTTACGTCCAAGATCGCCGTTTCCGCCGTAGTGGTGAGTACTTTACCCCTTAAATATGCTATCATTGTTTACACCTTGCAACGCCGTATTGCGGCGTATATCCGTGATTTATTTTTTCGGCGTTTTCACCGACGCTCTGCCTACGCCCGTAACCCCGCTGAGCCCCGTTGCGTTTTGAAGCGCGTTTGCGCTCTGCGCCGAAGAAAAGCCCGTGCGCGAGTTCCCGCGCTTAGACGCTTTCGCCCCCTGTGCCATCAATTCTTGATACGCGCTTGCGGGGGCGGCGTTATTCCCCTTGGTGCGGGTCATGTTGCCGACGGCAAACAGCTCGCCAAAGCGGCTGGAAAACCCGTGGCAAAGCGCAATCCCCAGCGCGTCCGCCGCGTCGTCGGGTTTGGGAACAGCCGTCAAACGCAAAAGGGAAGTTACCACCGACTGTATTTGCTTTTTGTCCGCTTTTCCGTAGCCCGTCAGCGCTTGCTTGATCTGCATGGGCGTGTATTCGTATAATCTGCCGCAAGCCTTGACGCAGGTGAGGAGCGCCACGCCGCGCGCATGCGCTACGGCAATACCCGTCGTGATGTTCTTGGAAAAGAAAAGCTCTTCCATAGCCACTTCGTCGGGCTTATATTTTTCCAAAATTTTGCAAAGACCGCTTTCCAGCATCGCAAGGCGCACGGGCAGGCTCTCGTCCTTTGGCGTTACCACCACCCCGTGATCGATCGCGCGGAAATTTCCCCGCTCGTCCTTTTCAATTACGCCGTAGCCCAAGGTCGCGATACCCGGGTCGATACCCAAAATGATCATATTTTTGCAAATCCGTATAGTCTTTTCCTTATTATAATGCATTTTTTCGCAAAAGTCAAGCCCAACTTAACCATGGTTTCGCCATATTGCGAAATATTTTCTTGAAAAAGTTGGCACTCTCCCCTTGACAAAGGGGAAAAGCATGTTATACTCTTTCCCGCGACGGACGGGCGCGGAGCCGATCCCTCCCACCCCTTTCGAAGCCGTGTAGCAAAGATATCTTGCGTGTTCGCTCGTAATCCAACGAAAAGGAGACGATTTATGAAAGCGAAAGTGATTCTGTTGTTGCATTTGTATGGACTCGACGTGCTCCTTTTGGGGCTGTTCGAGAAGCTGTTGCTCGGTCTGAGCAAGAAGCTGGCGGCTCTCAAAGCCGCCGCTAAAGCTTCCCTCGATCGGTGCAAAAAACGCAACGGATAATCATCCGAGAATTGCGAAAACAATAAAAAACCCCGAACGGTTCTCTCCGCGTTCGGGGTTTTCTCTTTGTGTGAAAAATTATTCTGCCTTGATCGCTGCTACGGGGCATCCGTCTTCGCAAGCACCGCAATCTACGCATTCGTCGTTGATCACGTAAATACCCTTCGCTTCGTCAAAAGCAATTGCGCCTACGGGGCAGGTGTCTGCGCAAGCACCGCAAGCTACGCATTCTTCAGAAATTTTATGTGCCATTTGTGTTCCCTCCGTTTTTTTGATTTACGAGTGTATTATATCATATTTTTTCAAAATAGTAAACTGTTGAAAGCAGATTTTTTATGGAAATTTCCGTAATTTTAAAATTTACGAAGTTTTTTCACCGTTTCCACGAACGCAGAAGCCGCCAAACGCACTTCTTCTTCCGTGTTGTTCTTCCCAAAGCTGATTCTAACGCTCTCTTTCGCTTGCTCTTCCGTCAACCCCATTGCAAGCAGCACGTGGCTGGGCAACACCGACGCGCTCGCGCAAGCCGCCCCCACCGCGATACACACCCCTTGCAGGTCTAATTTATACAGTAAATCGACGTTGTTCACCCCCGCAACGCGCAGGTTTACAATGCCGGGCAAACGCTCGCCCTGCCCGTTGACGGCAATCCCGTCTAAGCAGGAAATCCCTTCCAAAAACAGCTTGGATAAGCGAGCGATTTTCTCGTTCGTCTCGTACATGGTGCGCGCATTTTTTTCATACGCTGCCGCCAACCCCACTACGGCGGGCACGTTGGTCGTACCCCCGCGAAGTCCGCGTTCCTGTTCGCCGCCGCCAAGCAAGCGTTCCATCTTTACACCGCTTTTGATATACAGCGCGCCCACGCCTTTCGGCCCGTAAAACTTATGTGCGGAAAGGGAGAGTATATCCACCCCCCATTCCTTAACGTCTATCGGCATATACGGCGCGGCCTGCACCGCGTCCGTAAAGAAAAGGCAGCCGCGTTCTTTGCACAGCGAGGCTATCTCCTCAATCGGCTGAATCACGCCCGTTTCGTTGTTCGCGGACATCACGCACACCAGCCCCACGTCCGCATCCAACGCCTCTTCTAAGGCACTCAACTCTAC
>JAZQLT010000070.1:0-3653 GCA_045542815.1 Candidatus Scatosoma sp.
GCGGAGCCCCGTTCAATCACGGGCGATTATTTGGCGGGCAGAAGAAAAATCGAAACGCCCGCTGTCCGCGCGGTGCCAAGCGATAAATGGTTCAAGGTATATGGCTGTAAGCAAAACAATCTCAAAAATATCGATATCAAGGTACCCGTGGGCTTGATTACGGCGGTAACGGGGGTATCGGGAAGCGGAAAATCGAGCTTCGTCAACGAGATCGTATATCCCATGCTCGCCAACGCGCATAACGGCGCAAAGCACGCGCAGGGCAAATACGACAAGGCGGACGGGGTGGAATATTTCGATAAAGTGATCGCGATCGACCAATCTCCGATCGGCAGAACGCCGAGAAGCAACCCCGCGACCTATACGGGCGTTTTCAACGCGATCCGCGATCTGTTTGCGATGTCGCCCGACGCGAAAGAAAGGGGCTACAAGGCGGGCAGGTTCTCGTTCAACGTATCGGGCGGGCGGTGCGAGCACTGTTTTGGCGACGGGATCATCAAGATTGAAATGCACTTTTTGCCCGACATTTTCGTGCCCTGCGAAGTGTGCGGGGGCAGGCGGTATAATAGAGAAACGCTGGAAGTGAAATACAAGGGCAAGAGCATTGCCGACGTTTTGGAAATGACGGTGGAAGAAGCCTGCGAGTTCTTTAAACCCGTGCCGAGTATTTATAATAAGATAAGGACGTTAAACGAAGTAGGGCTTGGATATATTAAGCTTGGGCAAAGCTCCACCACCCTTTCGGGCGGCGAAGCACAACGGGTGAAGCTTGCCACCGAGCTTTCCAAGCGTTCCACGGGCAAGACGTTCTATATTTTAGACGAGCCGACGACAGGTCTGCACACTTACGACGTGGATAAGCTGATTAAGATTTTATTGCAGCTCCGTCAAGGCGGGAACACGGTGCTTGTTATCGAGCATAATCTGGACGTGATTAAGACGGCGGATTATATCATCGATTTAGGCCCCGAAGGGGGCAGCGGCGGCGGCACGATCGTGTGCGAAGGCACGCCCGAAGAAGTGGCAAAGGTGGAAGAAAGCTACACGGGTCAGTTCTTGAAAAAAGTGCTCTAAGAGCATACCATGTACGAGGTAACAGTGTGTCGTCTCCTTAACTGTCATTCTGAGAAGCGAAGAAACTGTCAAAATTGCCATTCATTTCTTGGCTTCTCTTGAGGAGAGGCTGTCAACAATTGCCATTCATTTCTTGGCTTCTCCTTGAGGAGAAGCTGTCAACGAAGTTGACTGATGAGGTGTAAAAAAATGAACACTATCTACAATTCTCGTTTAACAAAAAACGCGCAAACCTTACGCAAAAGTATGACGGAAGAAGAAAGGCGATTGTGGTACACTTTTTTAAAAAAGCTACCTTGCACCGTGCACCGTCAAAAAACGATAAAAAATTATATCGTGGATTTTTATATTGCGGAAGCAAAGCTTGTGATAGAGCTGGACGGTTCGCAACATTATGACGAAGAAAATGAGAAAAAGGATAGGGAAAGAGATAGTGATTTAAAGAAACTCGGCTTTACTGTTTTGCGTTATACGAATTTAGAAGTAAACCAAAAATTCAAAGCCGTTTGTGAAGATATTTGGAAACATATTTATCCATGAAACACCTCATCCGTCGCGCTGCGACACCTTCTCCTCAAGGAGAAGGCAAGGAAAAGCAGCAAAAAACCGCCCGAACGGGCGGTTTTTCTATATCTTCTTAATTTTCACGTTCCCGCAGAGTACGTCCGAATACGAGTACGCGGTTTTTCCTAAAAAATCTTCGTCGTCGGGCTTCACTGTGAAAAGCGCGGGATAAATCCCCGATAAAATCCCCGAATAACTCACGCTCTTATTTCTGCCTAAATTCACCCGCACGGCGACCCGCTGCGCCGAGCAGTCTTTTACCATTTGTTTGACGTCTTTGATATTTTTAGTGGGTTTAATCATAACCTAAGTATGCCCAAAGCGCAAGAAAATTATGCCGCGCGCGGAAAAAATTTCCTTTTAGCATTCCTTTGCGCCGTTCTAAAATCGCTTTTTCCCGCATAGAAATAAACAGGCAAAATAAAACAGCGAGGAAAGAAAACATGATAAAACCGCAGTTTGAAACTTATCGTTACGTCGGAGAAGTCTGCCGCTTAAAGAGCCAGTCGATCGTCGAATGTCGTCTGCCCGGCAGTGAAATCAGCAGTATTCTTGCGGTGCAGGCAAAAGCCGTACCTGCCGATTGTGCTTGTACGGACGGCGAAGTGCAATACGGCGGAAAACTCTATTTAAGTATTATATATGAAGACGGGGAACGCAAGATTTGCCGCGCGGAGCGCGGCGTCGAGTTCTTCCACAAAGCCGAAGGCGGCGCGGTAACGCCCGCATGTTTTGCGCGCGCGCTTTTAGCTTCTGAGAATATCACTTGGCGCAGGGAAGGCTCCGGGCTGTATATCTCCGTCATCATCGGCGCGGGGCTTACCGTGTACGGAAATAAACAAATGGAATATTTGGCAGGCGGGGACGGTTTGATCGTGCAAAAGGATACCGTGTCCGTGTGCAAGACGGTGTGCGTGAGCGGGGAAACGGAAGGGGAAGACGAGTTCGACACCGACTACGTGGGGGATATCCTGTTACACAGCGAAACGGCGGTAGTCAACCGCGTGCACGCAAGCGGTGGACAGATTGACGTCGAAGGGGAGATCAATCTCAACATCTGCGTACTCAAAAGCGATGAAAGCGTTTGCTCGTACGAGCGGTTGATCCCTTTCAAAGCGTCCCTGCCCAGCGAAGAAGCGTTTGGAAAAATATCCGCAGGCGCGCGAGTGTTCGTTAAGTCCGCGCACCTTACCGCGGACACGGATGAAGAAAAGGGCACGAGCCGTATGGTGTTTTCCTACTCCCTTCTTTCTGAGTGCTACCTTTGCGTGCAAGACGAGATCACCGTCGTTTCAGACGCATTTTCCACCCAAGCGGAAATGGAGCTGACAATGCAAAAGGAAGGGGGCAGGTATTTGACGAGCCATTCTAAGCTGACCGAACGGGTCAGCGGTGTGGCGGTGCTTTCGCCTGAGATAGAAGGGGAATACGCTTTGCAGGCGGCAGTGCTGCCGCGGGCGGAAATTTCGTTTAGAAAAGGAGAGCGCGGCATGGAAGCGGAAGGCGCTGTGTTTGCGGAAGTGCTCCTTTGCGGTGCGGACGGCGTGCACCGCTCGGCGACCCTTTCCTTGCCTTTTGCGTTTCCTATCGAAACGGATAGCGAATTTGTGGAAGCGGATTGCATGGTATGCGGGCTGAACGTACGCCGTAAGAAGAACGGCGAAACGGAAGCGGAAGCGACCTTGCGCCTGTCCTTGCGCGCGTACGAAGAGCGGGAGTGGGGATATATCTCCCAAACGCACGAAGGGGAAGCGTACGGTGAAGAAGATAGCGCGTTTTCCGTGTTTATGACGAGTGCGGGCGAAGAGCTGTGGCAGGTATCCAAGCGTTTGCGCTGCGCGCCCGAAGATTTGCAAAAGAGCAACCCTGAGCTGACTTTCCCGCTCAAGGACGGAGAACGGATTTTTGTGTATCGGCAAATCAAGTAAAATTTCTATAAGAAATACATGCAAAGCATTGTAATTTTTGAAAAAATATGGTAAAATAGAAAAGAGCGATTCATGCGGCGGGAATTT
>JAZQLT010000071.1:0-3654 GCA_045542815.1 Candidatus Scatosoma sp.
AGGAGCCCCCGCCGCCAACCAGGCGCCTTTCGTTTTTAATATTCCCACCATTCTTTATCCAACATTTCCCGTTCGCCTTGGGAAAGCCCCGCCTTCGTATTCACCGCGGGCAAGGTAACGGGCGTTCCTGCTTTTCCCTTATAAAAAGGGGTGATCGTATAAACGTAAATCTTGTTTTCTTGAACGCTGTCGTCTGTAAACACGGGCAAAAATTCGCCTTCGTAAAGAGTAGTATGCGTCGCATAATCGCTTCGTTGAATTTTATAGGTGTAAAAGATAGGAGAAGTTTTATCCAGTTCGATTATAACGCCCTTTTCCGTAACTTGCACGGTAGGGGGCAAAACGCGCGGATTGCTGAAAAAATCAGACTTTTTCGTGGGTTTTTGCGAGCTTTTGAATAGTTCTTCCAAGCGGTATTCCGCAGGGGAAGCTTCGTCGGCAAGCAATATAGTATGCGTGTCATAATAGCTTTTTTTATCCAAAGAAACGCGTTGCACGCTGTCGGGTACAGTAAAGGGAGAAATTTCTTGATTTCGCGTTTGGTATAAATATTCGTTAATGCGCAAAAGGATATTGCAGGGCAAACCGCCGCCCGTATATTCTATGGGCGAGTTATCCGCGTTTCCCAGCCAAACGCCTACGCAGTCGCGGGAAGTGTAGGAAAGGGCGTACGCGTCGGTGTTTCCCTTCTTCGTACCCACCGTGCCCGTCTTTGCGGCGATATCAAAGGGCAGGGCGCGCAGCTTTTTCGCCGTACCCGTTTTTGCGGTGGATTTTAGCATATCCGTCATAAGATACGCGCTGTCTTCGTCGAATACGCGGGAAGGCGCGCTTTTATATTCAAACACTTTTTCGCCGTTAATTTTCAGGGAAGTGATAAATACGCACGGGCGATACACGCCGCCGTTTTGCAATGCGGCGTACGCCGCGGTCATATCCCGCAGGGTGTAACCGTTTTTCATACCGCCGAGCGCAAGCGCGAGCGAAGCATCGCATACATCCGTCGGCAACCCAAGCTTTGCAAGATATTCCATTCCCTTTTCCACGCCGAGCGATTGCAAGACTTTAACGGCGGGGATATTCAGGCTTTTTTCAACGCAAGTCCGCGCGCTTGTGTAGCCGTGGAAAACACCGTCGTAATTATCGGGTGCATAGCCGTTGAAATTTACCTTTTCGTCAAGGATAGGCGTGGCGGGAGAAAGGATATTTTCCTGTAAAGCGGGCGCATAGACAAGCAGGGGCTTAATCAGCGAGCCGGGCAAACGGCGGATATTGCCAAGTGTGGAAACGGCAGCTTTGAAGGTGCCCGTTTCGCCGTCTAATACAACGGCGGTATGTCCGCAATCGGCATTTTCGGACAGGATTTTTTCCGTTTCCGCTTGCAGGGCGGGGTCAAGCCCCGTTGAAATCTCGATATTTCCGCCTAATTGTAGCCCGCGTTCTTCGGCAATGCTTTCCAACTCGTCGAATACAAAAGAGAGATATCCTGCGTTGTGCTCCGCTCGGTTTGCGGCAACAGGCAGGGGGATAAGCATGGCTTCCCGTCTTTCCGCTTCGCTTATATTTCCGTTTTTAAGCATAGCGGAGAGCACGGTATTTTTGCGTTTTGCACAGTTTTCCGGCTTTTTAAAAGGAGAATAATTATTGGGGGATTTGACGAGCCCCGCCAAAATAGCGGAATCCGCTAAGCTCAGTTCACTTGGGGATTTTCCAAAGTAAAACTCCGCAGCGGCGCGGATACCGAAGCAATTATGCCCAAAATAAATGCTGTTTAGGTATTTTTCAAGAATCTCGTCCTTGGAATACTTTTTTTCCAGCTGCCTAGTTAGTTTAAATTCTTTGAGCTTGCGTTTTACCGTTTTTTCTTGAGAAAGGTGCGTGTTTTTGATAAGCTGCTGAGAAATGGTGGAAGCGCCTTCCTTAAACGAGTGCGCTTTTAGATTGTTCAATGCAGCTCTTGCAATGCGGCGGATATCAAATCCGTTATGCGTAAAGAAGCGCTTATCCTCGGTGTCAATAAAGGCAAGCTGCGTCTTTTTCGGAATATCCTGCAAACGCACCGTTTCCTTTAAGGAAGCGGGCAGGGCATTATGGATACGTTCGCCGTCGCAATCATAAACAATTACAGTCTTTTCGTTTAAAAGAAGTTTGGACGGTTCTAATGCGGTATCTTTCGTTGAGATAAGATAATATCCGAGCAACAGTGTGGCAAAGATAAGCAGGGAAATAAACGCAAGGCGCAAAATTTTTCGCAGAATTCTCATACAAGGCAGTATCTGCTCTTTTTGGATTTTTATTAGAAAATACTTGCTTTTAAACAAAAAAAGGAGTATAATATAAAATATTATACTCGGGTATTGTACCCAAAAGAGAAGCTTATGCAGGAAAAATATCATATCGTAACGTACGGTTGTCAAATGAACGTACACGAATCGGAAAAGATTGCGGGTATCCTTCGCGGGTTGGGCTATGAAGAAACGCCGCAAAAGGAAAACGCCGATATCATCGTGTTCAATACTTGTTGTATCCGCGAGAATGCGGAAAACCATGCATTCGGCAATATCGGAGCGCTTAAAAAACTTAAAAAACAAAAACCCAATCTAATCATTGCCGTGGGCGGTTGCATGACGCAGGAAAAGGGGAAGACGGACGTTTTGAAAAAGAAGTTTCCCTTTATCGATATCATGTTCGGCACCCTCAATTTGGAAGAACTTGGAAACCTTATCTTGCGCAAAAAGGCGCAAAAGAAGAAGGTGATTGAAATTCGCGAAAAGGAAGGCGAAATTATTGAATTTACCGACGCCTACCGCACGAGCTTCCCCAACGCTTGGGTGAATATCATGTACGGCTGCAATAATTTCTGTTCCTATTGCATCGTGCCTTACGTCCGCGGGAGAGAGCGTTCGAGAAAACCCGAAAACATCTTAAACGAAGTAAAATCGCTCGTAAAAGAAGGGTATAAGGAAATTACGCTGTTGGGACAGAACGTCAACTCCTACGGCTCAGACGGCAGCACGGGCATGAACTTTTCGCAGCTTTTGGATGCGGTTGCTTCTATCGACGGGGACTTCCGTTTGCGGTTTATGACCAGCCACCCCAAAGATTTTAACGAAGACGTCGTCAAAGTCATGCAAAAGCACAGAAAAATTTGTAGGCTTGTGCATTTGCCCGTACAATCGGGGTCGAATGCGGTATTGAAAGCGATGAATCGCCGCTATACCCGCGAAAAATACTTGGAAGAAGTTAAAATGCTGAAAACCCGCTTACCCGAAGCGGAAGTAACCACCGATATCATCGTCGGTTTTCCGGGAGAAACGGAGCAAGACTATTTGGATACCGAAGCGCTGGTAAAAGAAGTGGATTTTGCTTCGGCGTTCACCTTCGTGTATTCACCCCGCCAAGGCACGAAAGCGGCGGAAATGGAAAATCGCGTTCCCGAAGAAGTGCAAAAGGAGCGGATTATGCGCCTTGTAGAGCTTGTAAATTCTCTTACTCGTAAAAAATCGGAGAAGTACGTAGGCAAGAGCGTGGAGATACTGTGCGAAGACTACGATGAGAAAAAGGGCTTGTATTTAGGACGCGACGAGTTTGGAAGAATGGGGTATTTTGCTAGCGAGAAAAATCTCGTTGGGGAACTCGTAAAGGTTAAAATCA
>JAZQLT010000072.1:0-3777 GCA_045542815.1 Candidatus Scatosoma sp.
CTCAATGCAAACGCTACGGTTACCGTCTGCCACAGTAAAACGCAAAATCTCAAAGCGCTTTGCGCGCAAGCGGATATCTTAATTTCCGCAGTGGGCAAAGCGGGATTTGTTACGGCGGATATGGTAAAAGACGGCGCAGTGGTCGTGGACGTGGGTATCAACCGCAATGCAGACGGCAAGGTTTGCGGGGACGTTGATTTTGAAAGAGTGAAAGAAAAGACTTCTTATATCACGCCCGTGCCCGGCGGCGTCGGTCCCATGACGATTACCATGCTGATGTATAATACCTATCACAGATTTCAAAGTAAGTAAGGAGTGGAAGAGATTGAACGACTATCATCTTCGCTACGAGCGATATTTAAAAACTTTTGAAGAATACGCTCAAAACTATATGGACAACCTTCATACCCGTCCCGCCGTTCTCGGCGAGAGTATGCGTTATAGCTTGCTTAGCGGCGGCAAACGTATTCGTCCCGTATTGGCTTTGGCTTGCGCGGAAGTGTTGGGGGTAGAAGAGAAGGAAATTTTACCGTTTGCGCTTGCGTTGGAAATGATCCATACCTATTCGCTTATCCACGACGATTTACCTGCGATGGATAACGACGATTATAGACGCGGAAAACCCACAAGCCACAAAAAATTCGGCGAAGCAAACGCTATTTTAGCCGGCGACGGGCTTTTAAACGAAGCGTATGCGCTCTGTTTTCAAGAAAGCATGAAAGGGGAGAATTATGCGCTTACCGCTAAATATTTGAACGAATGCGCGGGTGTTTACGGCATGATTGCGGGACAATCGGCGGATTTGTATTTCTCCGAGCGGGAAAAGGAAGTTTCCGAAGACGATTTGCTGTATATTTACGAACACAAAACGGGAAAGCTCTTGCTTGCGCCCGTGGTTATGGCGAGCTTATTGAAAAGCGGTAAAAGCTATCTTTCCTTTGAAAAGTTCGGTAAGCTTTTGGGACTTCTTTTCCAAATGACGGACGATATTCTCGACGTTACGGGAGATTTTGAAGCGCTCGGTAAGCAGGTGGGCAAGGACGAAGGCAAAAATAAGCTTACTTGTATCCGCTTATACGGTCTGGAAGGCGCGAAAATTCGCGCGGATATGTGCGCAAAGGATTGCCACACCGTTTTGGAAAGCATAGAAGGGGATACCGCATTTTTACACGCGCTTGTGGATAAAGTGCTCGAAAGAAAAAACTAAAAGGATAAAAAGTATGTTGGAAACATGGCTTCCCGAACAAATAAAGCGCTGTACGAAGAGCGAACTCAACGTTCTGTGCGATGAAATTCGGAGTACGATTTACGATACCGTAACCCGTTGCGGCGGACATCTTGCATCCAATCTCGGCGCAGTGGAATCCACCGTTGCGCTCTTTTATACTTTTGATTTCCCGAACGATAAAATCGTATTCGACGTAGGACATCAGTGCTATCCGTATAAGCTTTTAAGCGGAAGAGCGGACAGATTTTCTACGCTTCGCCAAGCCGGCGGTATTTCGGGATTTCCCAAGCGCAACGAAAGCGAATACGACTGCTACGACACGGGGCATGCGGGCACTTCTGTTTCCGCAGCAATCGGGCTTGCGAAGGCGCGGGATTTGTTGCAGGAAAAGCGTACGGTCATCGCATATATCGGGGACGGTTCGTTTAATAACGGGCTCGTGTATGAAGCGCTGAGCAGCTTAAAGATTTTAAACACGAAAATACTCATTATTCTCAACGATAACGGCATGTCCATTTCTCCGACCGTGGGCGGTATGTACGATATCCTGACGCAAATCAAAGAAAGCGGAAAGCAGGAAAATATCCGTCTTTTGGAAAGTTTCGGTTTAACTTATATGGGAGTAAAGAACGGAAACGATCTCGACGAAATGCTGGACGCAATGTCCAAGGCAAAAGAAAAGCTCGAAACGGGATCCGTTCTTTTGCATATCGTAACGAAAAAGGGCAAAGGCTATGAATTTAGCGAAGAAAACCCCACGAATACCCACGGCGTACCGCCCGTAGGCTCGGCAAAACAGAAAGAATATTCCGAAGTTTTGGGTGAAACGCTTTGTTCTTTGGCGGCAAAAAACGAAAAGATCACCGTAGTTTCCGCAGCAATGAAGGAAGCCTTAGGCTTGGAAACGTTTTTTAAAAAATTTCCTGAGCGTGCTTTCGACGTGGGTATTTGTGAAGAAAACGCTTCCGTGCTTTGCTCTTCGATGGCAGCAGGCGGGTTAAAACCTTATTATGCGATCTATTCCACCTTTTTGCAGCGTGCGTTCGATGAAATTATCCATGACGTTTGCGCGCAGGATTTGCCCGTAACCTTCTGTATCGATCGTGCAGGAATCTCGGGCGCGGACGGGGAAACGCATCAAGGGGTTTTCGATTTATCTTATCTTTCTCTTATCCCCAATCTTGCGATTGCCGTACCGAAAGATACCGACGAGTTTGTAAAAATGCTGCAATTTAGCGAGCGTTATCCACATCCGCTTGCCATTCGTTATCCCAGAGCGGGAAACGTCCTTTTTCAAGACGGGAATACGCCTATTGAAGCGGGAAAGTGGGAATATCTCCACCAAGCAAAGAATGGGAAATTGACGGTGCTTGCAACGGGGGAACGTTGTTTGATCGTCGCTATGAAGGTGCTCCAAAATTTACAAGAAGAAGGCTTCGATTTCAGTGTGGTAAACGCTCGGTTTGTAAAGCCTTTGGATTTAGTGCTTCTCAACGCGCTTCAAAGCGAGCATATCGTTACGTTAGAAGACAACGTAGGCTTGGGCGGCTTTGGCTCTATGGTGCGCAGTGCCTTGGCAAGCGGCAAAAAAAACCCTAAAATCAAGACTTTTGCCTACCGCGACGAGTTTATCCCGCAAGGGAGTATTGCGAAATTACAGAGCGAATACGGCGTTGATTGCGGGGAAATTCAATCTTACGTTAAGAGCGTACTTGTATGAGAGCGGATAAATATTTCGCGGAAAAATTCGGTTCAAGAACGAAAGCGGCGGAAGCGATCGAAAAGGGGCTCGTTCTCGTCAACGGCAAGCCAATAAAAGCAAAGTCGGAAATCAAGGAAACGGACGTTATCTCTTTTATTCAAGCGCAGGAAAGCTTTGTTTCCAACGGCGGTTATAAATTGCAACGCGCAATCAAAGCCTTTGATTTTCAAGCAAAAGACAAGGTTTTCGCGGATATCGGTGCGAGTACGGGCGGTTTTACCGATTGTCTTTTACAAAACGGCGCAAAAAAGGTTTATACGATCGACGTGGGGGAAAGTCTTTTACATGAAAGCCTTTTAAACGATCCCCGTATCGTGCAAATGGAAAACACCAACGCGCGGTATTTAACCAAGGACGATTTTCCCGAAACGATAGACGGCGTGGTTACGGATGTAAGTTTCATTTCGCTACGCCTTATATTTCCCGTTATTAAGGAGATTTTGAGCGATGGGGGCAGCGCTTTGGTTTTAATCAAGCCCCAGTTTGAATGCGAGAAAAAACACATCGGCAAAAGCGGTATCGTAAATCCTTCCGCCCATGCGGCGATTGTGGATAAAGTGCTTTCCTATCTTACGGAAAACGGACTTTATCCCCATGAAATTATCAACGCCCCCATTCGTAAGGGTAAGAATATAGAATACGTTTTACATTGCAAGAAAGAGTTTACGGGCGCAAAAACGACAAAACAAATTGTGGAAGAAGTGAAACTTCTATCGAAAAACGAAGGATAGCGCATACACGGAGAACACTATGAAAATCGGAGTGCTTGGCAACGTTCATAAAATCC
>JAZQLT010000073.1:0-3469 GCA_045542815.1 Candidatus Scatosoma sp.
ACCAAGGCATTTGTGGCGACCCAGAACGGGCTCGAACCGTCGACCTCCAGCGTGACAGGCTGGCGCTCTAACCAACTGAGCTACTGGGCCATATGCCAAATGCACTCGAACAGTGCTTGTATATAATAATCTATTTCCGCATTTTTGTCAAGCGTTTTTTGGCTTTTTTCTATAATTTTTTTAACTTTTTTTTCACAAACTCTTTATCGTAAAAATCTTTTCCTTTTTTTCGCCTTTCAAAAAACTCAACGCGTACATGCCCCCCTTCCTTTTTACTTTTTATACAACTTGGCAAGCCCGCCTTCCGCCGTTTCGCGATAGGGTCTTCGAAGGTCCTTCCCCGTCTCGTACATCGTTTTTATAACAAGGTCAAAGGAAATTTTCCGACTGTCCGACAGAAAATATGCCAGCGAAGCCGCATTGATTGCCCGCATTGCCGCCACTGCATTTCGTTCAATGCAAGGAATTTGCACCAAACCGCAAATCGGGTCGCAAGTGAGTCCTAAATGGTGCTCCATCGCCACTTCTGCCGCATACTCTATCTGCCCGAGCGTAAGCCCGCGCAATTCCGCCAATGCCGCCGTTGCCATGCAGCAAGCGCTGCCGATTTCCGCTTGACAGCCACATTCCGCGCCCGATATAGATGCGTTCGTTTTGATAAGATTGCCAATCAACCCCGCCGTTGCAAGTGCGTTGACGATCTCCTCATCCGAATACCCGCTCTTTTCCTGAGAATACTTCAAAACGGCGGGCAACACCCCGCACGCGCCGCAAGTGGGCGCGGTAACGATCGTGCCGCCGGCAGCATTCTCTTCGCTCACCGCGAACGCATACGAGCAAACCAGACGGTTTTCCCGAAACTCTGCACCTTCGTCTTCTACCACACCTTTGTACAGTACCTGCGCCCTACGCTCGACGCTCAATCCCCCGGGGAGCACTCCCGCGGCGGAAATACCCCTTCGTACGGCTTCTTGCATGGCGCCCCAAACTTCCAAAAGGTACTCTTTTAACTCTTCCCCTTCGCACTCGAATACGTAATCGCACAGACGGATATTCTTCTTTTCGCAGTAGCTGCGAATTTCCGACATGGTTTGTAGAGAATACACCTTTTCCCCTTCCGTGCCCTTGCGCCCTTCCACCTGTATAGCACCGCCGCCAACGCTGTAAACACGCATCTGCGCGTGCTTGGTGGCACCCATGTACGCGATCAAATCCATTGTGTTGGGGTGCGCGCACTCTGTTTGCTCGTCAAATTCAACCGTAACTTTGGGCAAAATACTTTGAATAACCTTATCCGTGCCGTGCCCTTTACCCGTTTTTGCGAGCGAGCCGTACAAGCGTACAACAAACGAAGTCGCCTTAGGATTTTCGCTCAAAAAGAGCTTACATGCCCGCTCCGGGCCGATGGTGTGAGACGAGGAAGGGCCCTTCCCTATTCTATATAATTCTTTCAAAGAGTACATTGCGTGCTTCCTTTTCGGTGGCTGTATTTATCAAAATTATTATACCATAAGCGATACGTTTTGTAAATGTTTGCGCCTACAAAAACCCACTTTTTTCGAGAAAATTCTCAATATTTTCATTAGAGACGGCAAGGCATTTGACAACGTATAAAAAATTTGCTATTATAATACAGCAAACGAATGAAGGATTAGGAGAAAAATATTTTTTATGAAAATCGCCATCGTAACGGACACGAACAGCGGATTTAGCCCCGAAGAAGCCACACAATTCGGCGTACACGTTATCCCCATGCCCTTCCTTATCAATGGAGAAGCTTACTTTGAAAATCAAAACCTTACGCAAGAAACCTTCTACTCGCTGTTGAACGAAGACGCAAGCGTTTCCACTTCTCAGCCGAGTATCGGAGACATTTCCGAGCTCTGGGAAAGCTTATTAAAGGAGCACGATGAAATCGTATATATCCCCATGTCTTCGGGACTCAGCCAATCTTGTGCAACGGCGACGACGCTTGCAAAAGAGTTCGACGGGCGGGTATTGGTTGTAGATAATCGCCGAATTTCCGCCACTCTTAAGGAAAGTGTTTACGATGCCCTTTCCTTGCGAGAAAAGGGCAAAACAGGCGCGGAAATAAAAGAATATTTGGAAAAAACGGGCGGTCATTCTTCTATCTATATCGCCGTGGATACGATGAAGTATTTAAAGCGCGGCGGTCGAGTTACTCCTGCGGCGGCGATGATCGGCGGGATTTTAAAAATCAAACCTATATTGCAAATTCACGGAGAGCGCTTGGATAAATACGCATTGGCGAGAAGTATGGCAAAAGCCAAGGAAACCATGAAAGACGCGATTAAGCGCGATTTGGAGACCTACTACGCGCAATACGTGGAAGCGGGAGAAATGACCCTTTCCGTAGCGCACACGAACAATGATGCGGAAGCACAGATTTTCGCGGAAGAACTCAAAAAAGAATTCCCCCATATCCCCTTCCGCTTTTGCGAACCCCTGCCTTTGAGTATTTCCTGCCATACCGGTCCTGGCGCGCTCGGCGTTGCCTGCATAAGAAGAATAAAAGAATAACGGAAAAGCTGCCCATATTCGGGCAGCTTTTTAAGTGAAAAAGAGCCGTGCGCATAACGCATGGCTCTTTTTTGTAAATTGCGATTATACCAATTCGATAACGGCAACTTCTGCACCGTCGCCGCGACGTTCGCCGAGAAGGTAAATTCTCGTGTAACCGCCACCCTGACCAAGCTCTTCTTTGCGAGCTGCGTACTTGGGCGCGATTTCGTTGAAGAGTTTGTCCATCAAAGGATGCTGAACGTCAGCCGTTCTTGCCTTATAGTCGCTCTTCTTTTCGTTGAACGCTTTGATTTCCTGCAAATCGTAGGTTTTAGCCATGATTGCACGGCGAGCAGCAAGCTTTTTCGCACCGTCTTTTACGTTGGTAACGGTAACTTCCTTGCCCTTTGCGTCTTTCTTCGTTACTTCGTATTCGATGTTATCATCGTACGTATTAACCGCTTTCGTGATCAATTTTTCAACGTAAGATCTGAGTTCTTTCGCTTTTTCAGCGGTCGTTTCGATTTTACCGTACCAAAGGAGCTGGGACGCCAAGTTTCTCAAAAGGGCGTTTCTTTCTTTGGACGTTCTTCCCAATTTTCTGGGCATAATTTTAATCCTTCTGTTGTTTTAATGCGAGGCCGTAAGAATCCAATTTCTGAATGCCTTCTTCCAAAGACTTTCTGCCAAGGTTTCTCACCTTTAACATATCGTCTTCCCTCTTCTTGGTAAGGTCTTCGACCGTATGAATGTTCGCTCTCTTCAAGCAGTTGTACGAACGGACGGACAAGTCCATTTCTTCAATCGCCATCTTGAGAATCTGTTGTTGTTTGTCATCTTCTGTCTTACGAAGAATTTCATAATCTTTGATCGTTTCGCTCAAATTAACAAACAGGTTGATGTGGTCCTGCATAATTTTCGCTGCCAAAGAAATGATTTCTTTGCC
>JAZQLT010000074.1:0-5852 GCA_045542815.1 Candidatus Scatosoma sp.
CGCCTTGAATCGAAGCGTTCAAGACGCAGATTGCTGATTTGGGTTGTTTCGTTGTATCGGCTATTATTATAACACTTTTTTTGACAATTGTAAACCGTTCAAACACAGGTTTTTTCTCTTTTAGAGAAAATTTTATCCTGTCAGTACACTTTCACCAAGCGAAAGCCCACTTTATCGCAGGAAGCGAGAATATACTCCACGCCCCGCCTTTCCGTTTTTAACGGAAAATACCCCGCGCCGTGCAAATGCCCGAACACCGCTTTTTCCACGCCGTTCTGCTCGAACAGCTCGGTAAAAAGAGTGCTTTCCGTCTTCAAGTTAAAGGGCGGGTAATGGATCATCGCCACCAGCTTTTCGTTCCCCGTTTTCAGCTTCTTTGCGTCGAGAAAGGCAAGACGAAACCGCTCCGCTTCGCGAAGGTACAGTTTTTGGTCTTGCTCGGTATAGTCCGCGCTCCCCGGCGTAGTCCACCCGCGCGAGCCGACGATGATAAATTCCCCGATCTTGACTGCATCCGTCTGCAAAAAGACGAAGCTGTCGTTGGGCGCGGCGTCGCGGAGCTTGGTGATCCCGTTCCACCAGTAATCGTGGTTGCCGCGAATGAATACCTTTTTCCCCGGCAGATCGGCGAGCGCGCGAAGATCGACAAGCGCGTCGGAAAGCTTCATCGCCCAGCTGATATCTCCCGATATGAGCACGATATCGTCCGCCTTGACCTTTTCCAGCCAGTCCGATTTAATTTTCTCGAAATGCCCTTCCCAGTTCCCGCCGAATACGTCCATGGGCTTATCCGCGGTATTGGACAAATGCAAATCGCTTATGGCATACACGTTCATAGCTTTATTATAGCAGTTTTTTACGAAAAAAGCAAGGTTTTCTATAGAAAAAGCGACGGGAAATCCGTCGCTTTTTCACGCAAATGTCTTGCGTAATTTTTCAGTTACAGCATTTGCCGCCGCCCTTTCCGCCTTGCGGGTACAAGGGAAGCTCGAAAAAGCCCGCGCAAACTTCTTGCGAATATTCTTGCAGGGGCGGGATCGCACAATACCCGTACGTGGGTACGAGCAGCTCTACGGGCATGGCAATCTTCAAAATCAAGGTTACGCAAAGGTTTGCCGTAAAGCCCTGCGTGTCGTCGTTATACGTGCCGTCGGGCGCGACGACGCTGACCACCGCACGCACCTCAAAAGGCATAATGGACGGGGCAGGTACGTAAAGAAGCACGTCAACGGGGATAGAAACGGTTGCCGTGGCGCTCCCGTCCGTACCGCCTGCGTCGGTGAAAAGTACTTCCACGGGCACGCTCACCGTGCCCTGTACGCGCGCACAGCGTTTATCCGTCTGCCGATCGATGGTAAGGTCGGAAACGGTCGCCGCGGAAGAGAGCGAACGCGCGCTGACGAACGTCAAAGGATATGTAACCGTCGCCGGGTCAAGGTCGGTAAGGGTGAGAGAATAATTTTCTATCTGGGTTTGCTTGATACCCGCGTCGAAGATTTTTTCCGCCTGAATACAAACCTTTTCCGTCAGACCGTTCAACGGATTGCCCGTCATCGAACCAGGGCATTTATCCGATTGAAAATTAGAAAAAAAGGACATAGTTTACCTCCTGTGTTACGAATACGTCCGAATTTTACAATCTTCGGTTCTTTCGCATTCTCGTTACTTATTATTATACTATTCCTTTTCCCGTCCGCATTGTTCACAGCAAAACCCGCATTCCTATGTAAAAAGCGTCCGTACCGTTTTTTCGGGCGTAGTTTTCTTCACTTCCGCAAAGCAGCGTTTTGGTATCCCCCGCACGCACGGTGTAGGCGTTCCCCCGCTCCTTGGGGATTACTAAAATCTGCCCCGCATGCGGCGGGCAGGTCAACCTATTCTCCTTGGCAAGCAACCGCTCCGAAACGGAAAAATACGCCGCAATCTCCCTAAGCGTTTGCCCCTTTTTCACTTGATAATACCGTCTGCTTTCCGTTTTTAACATATAGCAATATATGCACGTTTCCCTTAAAAAAGACGCATATTCGCAAAAATAAGCCCGTACAATAGACTATGAAACACAATACGCAAACCACCGTCTATACCACCGCTTCTCTCGTTACCGCGCTTTCCATCGCCGAGCGCGGTTTGGGCTTTTTATACCGCATCGCGCTCTCAAGGCTCATCGGAGCGGAAGGGCTGGGCTTATACCAAGTCGCCCTTTCTCTGTTCGGGCTCTTTCTCACAATCGGCACGGGCGGGATCCCTATCACCGTCTCCCGCATGATTTCCAAAAGCAAAGCGGAAAACCGCCCCGACGACGAGAAAAGCGCCGTATCCGCAGGGATTGCGCTCTCCTTGCTTTTGACCCTGCCCGTATGCGTTTTTTTGGGATTGTTCGGCGGTAAAATGACCTTTCTTTTTTCCGATGAACGGAGCTTCCCCGTTTTTCGCATTCTGCTTTTGGGGCTTTGCTTTTCTTCCATTTACGCCGTGCTTCGCGGAAGCTTTTGGGGAAATAAGCAATTCCTGCTTCCGTCCGTTTTGGAAATTGCAGAAGAAACGGTGATGGTCATTGCGGGCGTACTTCTTTTGCAAAACCTTTCTTCTCCCGCCGCGGGCGCGGAAAAAGCGGCGTGGGCAGTCGTGATATCCTATCTCTTCTCTTTCACCGCTTCTTTCCTTTGTTTTCTCTTTAAAGGCGGGAAACTCTCCGCACCGAATAGAATGCTCAAACCCATGTTCAACGCGACACTGCCTATCACTTCCGTGCGCGCAAGCGGGTCTTTGGTGAACTCCGCCGTCGCCGTTTTACTCCCCGTCATGCTCATTCGCGCAGGCATGGAAAGCGGGCAAGCGCTCACCTTATTCGGGGTCGTTTCGGGCATGGTGTTGCCCGTGCTCTTTATTCCCGCCACCGTGATCGGCTCTCTTTCGCTCGTACTCGTTCCCGAACTTTCCGAAGATTTCTACCGCAAAAAATACGACAGACTGACTAAGAATATCGAGCGCGGATTGCGCTTTTCCTTTCTCGTCGCGTGCGTTTTGCTCCCCTTTTTCTACGCCGTGGGGGAAGACTTGGGTAGGCTCGCCTTTTCCAACGCCAAAGCGGGAGAAATGATCGTCAAGAGCTGTCCTATCCTTTTGCCCATGAGCCTTACCATGATTTCTACGAGCATACTCAACTCCATGGGCTTTGAAAAACAGACCTTTTTGTTCTACTTTATCGGGGCGGCGGCGCTGCTTGTCTGCGTGCTTCTTTTGCCCGCCCTTTGCGGAGCGTACGCCTATTTGATTGGCCTTGGAATAAGCTATCTTTTGACCGCCCTTTGCAACCTGCTTTTCCTGTATAAAAAATGCCCGTTTTTACGAAAAAAACGGGGACGGCTATACAACAAAAGCGCCTTTCTTCCCTTACTGTTCGTTTTGCCGATCTCTCTTTTGGGTCGGGGTGCGGACGCGCTGTTTGCGGGCTTTTTGGGGGAGTTCCCCGCCCTTGTTTTCAGTCTTTTTATAATGCTGATTTGTACGCTTGCCTTGTATTTGGGAACGGGGCTGTTGCCTTGGGAAGTTTGCAAGGCAAAACTCGCCTTAAAAAAGAAAAGAAAGCCAAACTAATATTTTTTGTAGAAAAATGCCGTTTTTTTTCCTACATTCCTTGACAATTTCAACAGGAAAGAGTAAAATAGGGTTGTAACTTATTTTTAAGGAGAATACATATGGGATACAAAACCAGAGAATGGCGTAATTCCATGCGCGTAACGCTGGATTACAACAACATGACGGACAAATTTTTGGGCGACAAGGGTTTTAGCGATAAAAAGCTTTCTTCCTATGCTTCGCGCGCAAACAAGGCGTTCAACTACGTGAAAGAAAACCGCGGTAAGGACGAATTGTATATGGGTTGGACGGAGCTTCCCTACAACCAAAAAGAAATTGTTGCGGATATTTTGCAGACCGCAAAAGAAGTAAGAAAAAAATTCCAGTACTTCGTAGTACTCGGTATCGGCGGCAGCGCGCTCGGCCCTATCATGGCGTTCAACGCACTTTGCCACTTGCATTATAACGATCTTCCCAAGTCCAAGAGAAAGGGGCCTAAATTCTACGTAGAAGACAACGTTGACCCCGTTCGTATGCGCGACCTGCTCGACGTAATCGAACCCGAAAAGACCTGCTTCAACGTTATCTCCAAATCGGGCGCAACCAGCGAAACGATGACGCAGTACCTTATTATTCTCGACCTTTTAACGAAGGCGGGCGTGGACGTGAAAGAAAACGTTATCTTCACTACCGACGAAAAGAAAGGTAACCTTAAAAAGATTTCCGACGAATGCGGCGGGATCAAGAGCTACGTGCTCCCCGACGGTGTTGGCGGCAGATTCTCGCAGCTCTGCCCCGTAGGGCTTTTGCCCGCAGCGGTGCTCGGCATCGATATCAACGGCTTGCTCGCAGGTGCGGCGTACATGGATTCCGTTTGCAACAAGCCCGCTATGCGCCACAACCCCGCGCTTATGTCCGCAGTTTTGCAAATCGCGGCAATGGAAGAAGGCAAGAACGTCGGCGTTATGATGCCCTATTCGGATAACTTGAAATTCCTTGCAGACTGGTATTGCCAGCTCTGGGCAGAATCCCTTGGCAAGAACGTAACCTTAGACGGAACGCCTTGCAACGTGGGTCAGACCCCCGTAAAATCCTTGGGCGTTACCGATCAGCACTCGCAGGTACAGCTCTATACCGAAGGTCCTTTCGATAAGGTAGTTACCTTCCTTTCGCTGAAAAAGTACGGCTGCGAAATGCCTATCCCCCACGGCTGCGAAAATATCCCCGACGTTGCGTTCCTTGGCGGACACACGATGGAAGAGCTTATCCAAGCGGAAAACGCAGCTACCGCGTACGCTTTGACGAAAGCGGGCAGAATGAACTACACGCTCTGGATTCCCGAACTCAACGCGTTCACGCTCGGTCAGCTTTTGTTCTTGTTTGAATTGCAGACCGCTTACGCGGGCGCAATGCTCAACATCGACACCTTCAACCAGCCGGGCGTAGAAGAAGGCAAAAAGGCAACCTTCGCGCTCCTTGGCAAGGCAGGCTATGCGGCAAAGAAAGCAGAGCTTGATTCCCTTCCCGCAAAGGACGAAAACTGCATTATCTAACCCACTCAACGCATATATGCTGCCCCCGAACGAAAAATTTTTGGTTCGGAGGTTATTTTTTGTATATCCGCGCGAGATTTGGAAATACTTATAGCAGAACGAAAACCCGCCCCTTTTACATATACTGAAAGTGAAGGAGTGTGTTCGGTTTTCAAAAGAGGTGCTGTATGCTGAACGTAAAACGCGGTGAATTATATTATGCGGATTTATCCCCCGTTGTGGGGAGCGAGCAAGGGGGCGTGCGCCCCGTGCTCGTGGTGCAAAACGATATCGGGAATAAATACTCCCCCACCATTATTGCCGCCGCAGTTACCAGCAAGATCAACAAGGCAAAGCTTCCTACCCACATCGAACTGCCTTCCGCCTACGGACTGGCAAAGGACAGCGTAATTCTTCTCGAACAAATCCGCACCTTGGATAAAAGACGGTTAAAAGAGCGGATAGGCGAGCTTCCGCCTGCGACCATGGTACGGGTAAACCGCGCTATTTTAATAAGCCTTGGCTTTCCCGTCAATCAATAGGCAAGATGATCTTTCTATCTTTTCTTACGTGATTGCAGTTTGCTTTGCGCATACTCAAACAAAAAAATAGGGCTGTATAACACAATTAGAGCGCATACGCCAAAAAAACAAAAATTCCGCAAAGTTTTTTCTCTTATAATAAGGGAAATATCCTTCGCGGAGGTTTTTTTATGCGCGTACGCAAAAAAATAGATTTTGC
>JAZQLT010000075.1:0-17287 GCA_045542815.1 Candidatus Scatosoma sp.
CTTAACAAGTATAACCATTCCCGACGGGGTTACTTCTATTGGGAGTCAGGCGTTCCATCATTGCGACAGTTTAACGAGCATTACCATTCCCGACAGCGTAACTTCTATCGATCATTCTGCGCTCTCGTGGTCCAATTTAACGGATATATATTATAATGGCACGCGAGCTAATTGGGAAAAAATTGAAGGTATCGGGATTCTTTTTCAAAGAATTCATTTTATAGGAGACTAAAACAAAAAAATTAAATTAAAATCCTAAAAAAAATTTGCGCCTGTCAAGTAAAAATGCTTGACAGGCTTATTTTTACGCGTTATAATAGTGAACGGAAACAGGGAGGTGGAAGAAATGAAAGACGATTTGCAGTTTCTTCGGCTCTGGGATTTATATTCTCCCTTGCTGACCGCAACCCAGCGGGAAATCACCGACCTGTACTTTAACTTTGACCTTTCTTTGGGCGAGATTGCCGAGCAAAAGGGCGTTTCCCGCCAAAGCGTTTCCGACTGTCTGCAAAAATGCAGAAAACAGCTGGAAAAATACGAAGAGAAGTTGCAATTTTCCAAAGCGTTAGACGATATTTCCAGAGAATATTCCGCGTACATGACGCAGGTGGAGCGCTTTATCGAAAACGAGAAAGAGAATTTTCCCGCGCTGGGGCTTTTGAAAGAAAAGCTGAACGGCGCACATAGAGAGTTCGGTGCGGAAACGACCCAGCTTGTAAACGGCGAGATCGTCGGCAAGGCGTTCCGCGAACAGGAATAAGGAGAGATATGGCTTTATTTGGTGGATTATCCGAAAGATTAAATCATATATTTTCCAAGCTTACGAAAAGGGGCAAGCTGACGGAGCTGGAAATCCGCACGGCGATGCGCGAAGTGCGCGTGGCGCTGTTGGAAGCGGACGTCAACTTGAAGGTGGCGAAACAGTTTATCGCCGAAGTTTCGGAAAAGGCGGTCGGGCAGGAAATCCTGTCTTCGCTCAACCCTGCGCAGCAGGTTATTAAGATTGTAAACGAAGAGCTCATCGCGCTCATGGGCGCGAAGAACGCGAAGCTGGAAGTTTCGCCCAAGCTCCCCACCGTCATTATGATGTGCGGTTTGCAGGGTGCGGGTAAGACTACGCTTTCGGGCAAGCTTGCACTTTTGCTGAAAAAGCAAGGCAAACGCCCGCTGCTCGTGGCGGGGGATATTTACCGCCCCGCGGCGATCACGCAGCTGCAGGTCGTGGGCAAAAACGCGGGTGTGGAAGTGTTTGAAAAGGGCACGCAAAACCCCGTAAAGACGGCAAAACAGGCAATTGAGCACGCGCGTTCCATGAACTACGATACCGTCATTTTGGATACGGCAGGTCGGTTACAGATTGACGATACGCTCATGCAGGAGCTGGAAAATATCAAAAAGGAAGTCGAAGTTACCGAGACCTTGCTCGTGGTCGATGCGATGACGGGGCAGGAAGCGGTGAACGTTGCGGAGACCTTTAACTCCCGCTTGGATATCACGGGCGTGATTTTGACGAAGCTTGACGGCGATACGCGCGGCGGCGCATGTCTTTCGATCAAAGCCGTAACGGGTAAGCCCATCAAGTTTATCGGCGTGGGTGAAAAGCTTGGCGATCTCGAACCCTTTTATCCCGACCGTATGGCGTCGAGAATTTTGGGTATGGGGGACGTGCTTTCGTTGATTGAAAAAGCGCAACAGGCGATCACGGAAGAAGACGCGAAGAAAATGCAGCAGAAAATGCTGGCAAACACCTTCACGCTCAACGATTATCTTGAACAGTTTTCGATGATGAAAAAGATGGGCGGAGCTTCGGCGATGCTGTCCATGCTTCCGGGTGCGGGCAAGCTCAAAGTCAACGAAGGGGATATCGATGAAAAGCGTATCGAACGCACGAAAGCGATTATTCTTTCGATGACCAAGCAAGAGCGCGACAACCCTGCGATTATCGACAGCAAGAGAAAACGCCGCATAGCGGCGGGCTCGGGCACGACGGTACAGGAAATCAACCAGCTTTTGAAGCAGTTTGAGCAGACGAAGATGCTCATGAAGCAGCTCAAAGGCGGAAAGGGACGCTTCAAATTACCGTTCTAACGGTTGGAAGTCCAGAAACTCGGTTTCTGGCGGGGAGATTGAGGGGCAGAGCTCCTCGCGCAAGAAGCCCCAAGGAAGCAAAGCTTATTAACCGCGGAGCGGTTTTCTCGTTGCTATGCAACGATATAAACGCCAAAGGCGTTAAAGGCGCAACCTATCGGTTGCTTGTAGGAGTATAGTTTCGTGGAGCTCTGCTCCACACCACGGCAAGGGCTTTCAGCCCCTGCACCCTGACGGGAAACTGATTTTCTCGACTTCCGGTGCACGTACAAGCGTTAAAAACGGGGTAACCCGTAAAAAATAAGATAAAATTTTTAAGATACTTTGGAGGTATTTATTATGGTAAAAATGAGACTTTTCAGAATGGGCGACAAGAAGAACCCTATCTACCGTGTCGTTGTCGTTGACAGCAGAAAGGCTGCAACGGGCGAATACATCGATTGCGTTGGGCACTACAGACCTACCTGCAACCCCGTTGAACTCGACATCAACGTAGATAAAGCGAAAGATTGGCTTGCAAAAGGCGTTCAGCCCACCGAAACGGTTAAAAATTTGCTCGTAAAGACGGGCGCTATGGAAAAGAGCGCGAAGCTTAGCCCTTCTAAGACCAAAACCAAAAAGTCCAAATAATTTAATAAAGCGATATACCTTACGGTACGATATACTCCGTGCGATATACTCGCTACGCTCGCGCGATATGCGTTGCAAAGCAACGCGTTGTGGAAATATTACAGTAACGTTGCGTCAGCAACATATCGCGTTTACCGATAGGTAAACATATCGAAATTACGGAGTAATTATATCGCATTTACGAAGTAAATATATCGCGTTTGCCATCAGGCAAACAAAGGAGAAACTTATGTTGGATTTAATTAAATACGTCGTTGGGCAGTTCGCGGAAGACAAGGAAAACGTGGAATATATCGTTACGGAAAAAGACCGCGTGATCGAAGTTTGCGTCGTGCTTTCCCCTTCGGATATGGGAAAGGTTATCGGCAAGCAAGGCAAGATCGCAAAAGCGCTCCGTACGATTGTTCGCGCGGCAACTCCTGCGAGCAGCAAGAGATACGCGATCGAAATCAGAGAAAGAGACGGCGAATCGGTGGATACCGACGCTGCAGACGCAGAATAAGCGTTTATTTTCTCCAAACAAAAAAGGCTTTGCAACAAAGCCTTTTTTTAACCTATTTTCAAAACGGGCGGGGCAGGTATGCACGAAGCGCCCGATAAGGAGAAAAACATGAACCGTCTTATCATAGGCGAAGTGTTAAAACCCCAAGGAATTCGGGGAGAATTGAAGGTGAAAACCTTTACGGATTTTCCCGAAGACGTTAAAAAATTCGGAACGGTGTATATCGATGATACGCCGTATAAAATCCTGTCCTTTCGCGTAGGGCCTGACGGGGCGGCGTATATGGGACTTCGCGGTATTCCCGATCGCAATGCGGCGGAGCTTTTCCGCGGCAAAAAACTGGAAGGCGACCGTGAAGACGCTCCCCCCTTGGAAGAAGGGCGGCACTATATCGTGGATATTTTAGGGCTGGCTTGCGAAACGGAAGAAGGGGAGTTTTTGGGAACGGTAAAGAATATCGTCAACCTTTCTTCGGACGTTTATACGCTGGAAAAAGACGGGAAGAATATTCTTTTCCCGTCCGTAAATAACGTCATCGTCAAAGTGGATATCGAGGGCGGAAAGATTGTCGTCAACAAAGCGAAGTTCGACGAGATTGCCGTATATTAAAACTCTCCCGCCAAGATAGGCGAGAGAGTAGATATCGATACCAAGTATGCGTTTAGTTGTCTTTTTTAAGGGGCAGCGTGCGGAATTTCCGCGCTTCCTTTACAAAGGATTTGGAAGAAAAGAGCGCTATGCCGCAGACGATTGCGATAGCAAGATCGGGCAACACGTAGCCCGCTTGATACACAAAGCTGTATAAAGCGGCGGGCGTGCCCTCGGGCGCGAAAGCCCCGAACGCAAACGTACCTGATAAAAAGTGCATAGCAAATCTTCCCAAGCCTGCAACAACACCGCCGAGCGCAAACTGCACTTGGGGAAGCGAGTCCAGCTTCTCTGTGCGGGAGAATATTCCCGCAAGCCCGGCCCAAGCGAACGCAACGGGATAATCGAGCAAGAACTGCGCGGGGTGCAATACGGCGGGGTCTTGAAAGGCTTGCAAAAGTCCGTAGGCAAAACCCGCAAATACGCCCTTTCTCACGCCGAACATGTAAGCGTAGAGCATAAGGGGAAGCAAGGACGCGGGCGTGATCGACCCGCCTTGGGGCAACCGCACGATACGCATATACGAGAGCGCAAAGCTCATGGCGATACAGATAGCCGCATACGTAACCGATTTGGAATCGAAACCCTTTTTCTCGCGTTTCCCAAAGAAGAATGCGATAAAAAAGAGTATGGCTACGGAAAGCAGGCTCGCGATATACAGCCAAGCGGATTGTACGTCGTCGTTAGTCAGCCAGTTGTTTTCCGCCGCTTTTCCCGACGCGAAGTGCACGCCTATACAAATCAAAACGGCGATGAACGCTCCGCCGACGATAGCGCCGAGCGTGGCATACACCCATTTCGTACGCTTGAAAAAGAGGGTTACCGCGCTGCCTGCAATGCAAATAAGCAGAACGAGCAAGGGGATAAAGAGTATCTTTTCAATACCGTCTTCTTGGAAAGACAGGAGTAAAAAGAGTGCGCAAAGTGCGCAAGCGTACGTGATAACGCCGTAGGCAGAAAGGGAAAGGAACTTCTTCTTTTTATCTGCTTTGAGTGTAAACAAGCATACCAGGTACGCGATGAGTAGTGCGAGCGTCAACCAAATGGCGACGGAACGCACGGCGTTTAAGGGCGTATCGAAAAGGATAGGATACCAAACGGCACGCTCTAAAAGGGAATAAAGATGCATAAAACCTCCTTTTGTACCGCGCCGTATGCGTTTTTGAAAAGAAAAACGCCCAAACGATTGCTTCTTTGCGTTCGCGGGCGTAAAATCCTTTTTTACTCCTGAAAAGGATAAAAACGGTGATCGATCTCTCGCTCAGGGATTACCCTGCCGATTCAAATGGTATAATCTCAGCCTTTTAAAAGGCACCCACGACGGATACGTTTATAAATTTGTAAATTCATTATACTGTAAATATTCCCTTTTGTCAAACGCAGAAGGGCGGAAAAATAAAAAAAGAAGGAAAAATTATGCGTTACGATTTCTATGCCTACATGGACAGAATGAAATATATCAAGCGTTGGCAGCTCATGCGCTCGGTGCGGGAAGAGAATATCATGGAACACTCGCAGTCGGTCGCTATGCTCGCGCACGCGCTCGTTTCCATACATAACGAGGTGTATGGCGGGCATGCGGACGTGCTCAAGACGGTACTGTATGCCATGTACCACGAAATCAGCGAAGTTATGACGGGGGATCTGCCCACGCCTATTAAGTATTATAACCGAAATATCCACGGCGCTTATAAGGAACTGGAAAAGAGCGCGTGTGAAAAAATCGTAGGCGAGCTCCCTAACGAGCTGCAAGGCTCGATCGCGCCGTACGTCTTAGCGGACGAAGAGAGCGTGGAATATAAGCTCGTCAAGGCGGCGGACAGGCTTGCGGCGTACGTGAAGTGTTTGGAAGAGCTGCGCTCGGGCAACGGAGAATTTTCCAAAGCCCAAAAGAGCATCGAAAAAGACCTGCGTTCCCGCAATATGCCCGAGGTGGAATACTTTTTCGAGCATTTCATTCCCTCGTTTTCGTTGACCTTGGACGATTTGGAAGGGTTTTAAGAGTGAATTATAACATGTCGCTAACGCGACGCGATATACCCTACGGGCGCGATATATTGTCGGCACAATGCGATATACTCGCTACGCTCGTGCGATATGCGTTGCATAGCAACGCGTTATTGTAACATTCCCACAGCGTTGCGCCAGCAACATATCGCGTTTACCGAAGGTAAACATATCGAAATTACGCAGTAATTATATCGCATTTACATAGTAAATATATCGCGTTTATCGATAGATAAACATAAGCGGGGTGCATACCGCACACAGAATTTTCATAAAACCTTTAAATATTGAACAAGAAAGCACGGTATAATAGTAGTAATCCAAAAAAATGGGTGATCATATGAGAAAAATCGCAAAAAAAATAATAGCAATCGTTAGCGCGGCGTTCATGCTGTTTGGCATGACGGCTTGCGGAGACAGCGCATACGAAATCGCGGTGAAAAACGGCTTCGTGGGCACGGAGCGGGAATGGCTGGCGAGCCTTCACGGCGCGAACGGCGAAGACGCGCAAGATGTTACGGCGCAGGACCTTTACGAAACCGCCAAAGAGAACGGATATACGGGCTCGTATCTGGAGTTTTGTAGGGACGTGCTCAAAATAGAAGTGCAGGAAGACAACGACGCGGATATGATTGCCAAGAACGTTACTTCCGTTGTGAGCGTGTATTGCAGATTTTCCAAAACGACCACAGGCAATCTTGGGGGGATTTTTGGCAATTCGCAGACGGAATACTATGGCTCGGCGGGGAGCGGCGTTATCATCGACATCAACAAGGAAGCGGGGAACGCGCTGATCGTTACGAACTATCACGTTATCTATGACGCGGCGAGCGATACGGGCGGGATATCCGATAATATTTATCTGTATTCCTACGGTGCGTTTAACGGCTTTTCGAGCGATCCCGCACAGGACTATACCACCGACGGACGCATGCATGCAAGATACGTCGGCGGGGCAATGGATTACGATATCGCACTCCTTAGCGTGGACGGGAGCGATCTTGTCAAAAACGGACTGCTGACGGAAGCGGAGATTGCAAGCTCGGACGAAGTGAGCGTTGGGGAAAAGGTGTTTGCGATCGGTAACCCCGACGGCGCGGGGATTGCGGTAACGGAAGGGATTGTTTCCGTGGAATCGGAATATATCGCGATGTCGTCCACGGACGGTGCAAACCGAGCGGTGAATTACCGCGTTATGCGTACCGACGCCGCAATCAACGGCGGAAATTCGGGCGGCGGGCTCTTTAATACGGAAGGTCAGCTCATCGGGATTACCAACGCCAAGAACGCGAGCTCGGAAGTGGATAACATGGGCTACGCTCTGCCCACTACGCAAGTGGCGAATTTGTGCAAAAACATTCTCGCAAACAACGACGGCGCAGTGCACGTGGCAACGCTTGGGGTTACGGTCGAAATTACCGCTTCGCAGGCGTATTACGACGCGTACGGCAAGCTGAAAATCCGCGAAACTTTCTCGATTTATCAAAGTGCAGACATGGGCGCTTCGTCGTATGGAAAACTCTCCACGGGGGACGTCTTCAAGCAAATGCAAATCAACGACGGCGAGTGGATTGAGCTGAAGCGGAGATATCAAGTCAACGATCTTCTCCTTTCGGTTGTGAAAGGGGATACGGTGCGCTTTAAGGTGGTTACCTCCAACGGCACGGAAAAGACGGTAGAGATTGTCTTTGATAAAAACGCTTACTTTACGAAATACGAATAAAACGAAAGAGCGCGCCCGCTTGTAAGGGCGCGTTCTTTTCTATGCAAGAGCTTGACAATTTTAAGCAAATATAGTATAATAAACAGAAAAAAGCAGGAGATAGGGCACATGCGTACGGAAGAATTTATCAGCGCAGTATCGCGTTCGTCCAAGGAAAACGAAGACTTTGACAAAATCAGAAAAGGATTACCGCTCGGTGAAGACATGAGCGGGCATATTTTGCTCGCACAGGAACGCGAAAAGCCCCTGACGGTGAGAAATACCTGCGTTACGGGCGTGGGGCGGACGAATTTTATTCGCCGCTTGCTCATCACCGTTTCCTGTTTATACGAAAAGGGCGAAGCGTGCTTTTTCATTCTTTCTCCGCGCACGGAATATGGGGAATTGCTCCGTTTGCGTTCGGCGGATATCACCGCGCCCTACATCAACGGCAAAGCCGATCTGGAGCAGGCGATTGCCGTCTTAAAAGAGCTTATTCTTATGCGTGAAACGGGTAAGGGATACCCGCGTCTATTCTTGGTGCTGGACGGATTGGACGAATTGCCCGAATGCAACCAAAACGGGGATTTTGAAGAATACCGCGCGTTGTTTGAGCTTTTGATGCGTAAGCCCGATATCGATATTATTTGCGGGCTGGACCTAATGAAGAGCATTTTTGCGGGATATCCCGGTGCGTTTTTGGGGGTAGGGAATTGCCTTATCACCACCCGCGAAGAAGGCAAAGCGGACGTTACCCACGTCGGGGACGACGGATCCCTTTCCATGCCGCAGCCCATCTATTACCCCAGTGAACCGAGCGTGATGGAGAGTGTTATTTATTTGAACTCCCTACCCACTTAAGTAAAACGCATATATGCGTCGCATTTCAGCGTCGCAGTGCGCGCCCCCTTGCTCGTTTACGCAAAGTAAACTCCCGTCGGGGGTGCTCCTGCGCCTTGAACTGCTCGCATCTCTGCGTTTTAATCGGTTAAGTTTTGCCTACGGCAAAGTTAAGTTTGCTGGCGCAAGTTAAGTTTTTCGCCTATGGCGAAAAGTGAAGTTTGCCCCTTGGGGGCAAGTTGTGGGAATATCAATAGCAGCCACAACTTTTTGCAAAGCAAAAAACTTCACTGCGACGAAGTCGCAACTTCACTTATTGAAAAATAAACTTAACTTTCACGAAGTGAAAACTTCACTTGTACATATATGGAAAATTTCGACAAATTCAACTTTCATCAAATACCTGCCCCCTTGCTTTCGTGGTATCGCGAAAACAAACGCACGCTACCTTGGCGGGAAGAGCCCACACCCTATCGAGTGTGGGTTTCCGAAATCATGCTGCAACAAACCCGTGTGGAAGCGGTGAAAGAATACTATCTCCGCTTCATGCGCGCGCTTCCCAACGTGCAAGCCTTGGCAGAGTGTGAAGAAGAAAAATTATTAAAATTATGGGAAGGCTTGGGGTATTACAGCCGCGTACGCAATATGCAAAAAGCAGCGAGAATGCTCGTTTCCTTTTATGACGGGGAATTTCCCCGCGATTTTCATGCGCTTACGGGGCTTCCGGGAATCGGCAGCTATACGGCGGGGGCGATTTCTTCTATCGCGTTCGGTATGCCTGTGGCGGCAGTGGACGGAAACGTGTTTCGTGTGGCTTCGCGCTTGGAAGAAAATCCCACGCCCATTTCCGACCCTAAATATCGTAAATATTTGGAAGATACACTTTCCAAGGTCTATCCCAAAGACGGGCAGGCGTGCAGCGAGTTCACCCAAAGCCTGTTTGAGCTGGGCGCGCTCGTTTGTAAGCCGCAAACTCCCGAGTGCGAAAAATGTCCCTTGAAAACCCTTTGCAGAGCAAATCAAAACGGAACGCAGAAAGCCTTTCCCGTCAAACCGATAAAGAGAGCCAAGCTTTGCCAAGAAGTGTGCGTGTTTTTAATTCAAACGCCGCAAGGCTTTTGTATTCGGCGAAGAGAGGAAGGGGTGTTAAAGGGCTTAAACGAGTTCCCGTCGCAGGTCATGCAAGCGGGGGATACTCCCGAAAAAATCTTAAATGAATGGGGTATGTACGAGTTTACGGAAGTGAAACGAAAAAAATACGTGCATATCTTCACCCATATCCGCTGGGATATCACCTGCGTTTGGGTGCGGACGGAGAGTGCGCCGTTCGACGCGTATTCGCTTGCGGAGATCGAAGAGACGATTTCCCTGCCGACAGCGTTTAAACAGTGTTTGGGGTTGCTGCATGGAGAAATTTAAATTACAATTTGAGCTTGTCCCCGAAGAATGCTGGGGATACAGTCTATACCACAAACTATCTCCCGCCGACTGGGATAAGGTGCGCAAAGACGCGTACAAGCGAGCGGGATATAAGTGTCGTATATGCGGAGCAAGGGGCAGATTAGAAGCGCATGAAAAATGGAGCTACGACGAGAAAAACGCTCTGCAAAAGTTAGAAGACGTTTTGGCGCTTTGCCATGCGTGCCACGAAGTGAAGCATATCGCGCGCACGCAGATGATGGGGCGGGGAATGGACGCTATGGAGCATTTCATGAAAGTGAACGGGTGCTCGCAAATGCAGTTCCATGCGGCACTCCAAAAAGCCAACGAAGAGTATGCAAAACGGAACAAAGTAGAAGGCTGGGCGACGGATATCACTTGGCTGAAAGATAAATTTAATATTATATTGAGGTGATAATTATGAAAGTATTGCTTGTCAACGGAAGCCCGCACGAAAAGGGCTGCACTTACACCGCGCTTTGCGAAGCGGCGAAAGCCTTGAACGCGAACGGGATTGAGACGGAGATTTTCCATATCGGCAAAAAGCCCATAGGGGGCTGCTGGGGTTGCGGCGCGTGCGCTAAGCTTGGAAAATGCGTGCAGGACGATACCGTAAACGAATTTGTCCAAAAAGCGGAGCAGGCAGACGGGTTCATATTCGGCTCGCCCGTGTATTACGCTTCGCCCGCAGGCTCGCTCATAAGCTTTATGGACAGAGCCTTTTACAGCGGCAGCAGAAAAATGGCGTTCAAGCCCGCGGCGGCGGTAGCGAGCGCAAGACGTGCGGGGACGGTGTCCACCTTCGACGTGCTGAACAAGTATTTTACCATCAATAACATGCCCATCGTTTCCGCGAACTACTGGAACGGCGTTCACGGCGCAAACAATACTCCGTCTGACGTGGAAAAGGACGAAGAAGGCTTGCAAACCATGCGGATTTTGGGGAACAATATGGCGTGGCTCTTAAAATGTATTGAACTGGGTAATAAGGCGG
Organism: Candidatus Scatosoma sp.; assembly: GCA_045542815.1. GTDB lineage: Bacteria > Bacillota > Clostridia > Christensenellales > Borkfalkiaceae > Scatosoma. The sequence goes on from JAZQLT010000075.1 coordinate 10,852, forward strand.
GACTTACGCCCGTGGGTGAGCAAAAGTTGAGAACGAATTTTATCCGCTAAGATAAGAACACCCCATTTATATGGGGTGTTTGCATTTTTACAAAATTTTAACAATTTGTAAATATTTTATACACCTAAAAGAACTACAATGAAAGAAAGAATAGGGGCAGGTATGCGTTCATGATAAAAATTCTGGTAGTAGAAGACGATAGAGCAATCAACGGCTTAGTTTGTTCGTACCTTCGCGACGAAGGGTATGATACGCGGGCTTGCTACGATGGGGAAGAAGGGCTTTCCGCGTTTGCGGAAGGCGCGTATGCGCTCGTAATCAGCGATATCATGATGCCGAAAATGGACGGGTTCGCGCTCGCGGAAGAAATCCGTGCACTGAATAAGCAAGTGCCAATTTTGTTTATGACCGCCAAGGACGACAAGCCGTCTAAATTGTACGCCTATAAGCTCGGCGCAGACGATTACGTGGTAAAGCCTTTTGATATGGATGTGTTTTTGCTGAAAGTCAGTGCGATTTTAAGGCGAGCGGGAATCGCAGCCGATAAGGCGCTCACCGTGGGCAATCTCACTATGAATGCGGAAGAACATACCGCTTACGTAAACGGAGAAGAGTTGCCCCTGACCGTGCGGGAATTTAACCTGCTTTTCAAGTTCCTGTCTTATCCTAAAAAGACCTTCACCCGCTCGGCGCTTATGGACGAGTTTTGGGACTATGACTCGTCGGCGACTTCGCGGACGGTGGACGTGTATATGGCAAAGCTTCGGGATAAAACCTCTGTTTGCGACGGGTTTGAAATTGTAACCGTGCATGGGCTGGGGTATAAGGCGGTGCTCAAATGAACCGCAAGGGCGCACGCTGGACTTTTTTCGGGTCGTTGCTGTTTTTTCTTACCATTTCTTTGATTGTTACGGCGGCGATTCTCATTTATGCCAAGGTCGATGAAAGCACGAACGGCGATCGGGGCGTGGTGGCGCTCGTCATGCTGCTTGTGGTCGTGTTTTTATCTGTGCTCTGCACGGTTTTAGACATTATCCGAAGAAGGATCATGGTCGATAAGCCCGTGGAACAGATTTTAAGCGCCACCGAGCGTATTGCCGCAGGCGACTTCTCCGTGCGTCTTCAACAAAGACATGGGTATAGCGAATACGACGAATACGACTCCATTATGGAAAATCTGAACCTTATGGCGGAGACCCTGGGAAAATCGGAAGTGCTGAAAACCGACTTTATCTCCAACGTTTCACACGAGCTGAAAACGCCGCTCGCCGTCATCAAAAGCTACGCTCTGCTTTTACAAAAGGAGAAGGACGAAGAAAAGCGCAAAGAATATGCACAAACCTTGGTGAAGGCGGCGCAGAAACTGAGCGATCTGGTTACGAATATTTTAAAACTGAGCAAACTCGAAAACGAGAAGATACAGCCCGACAAGGGGAAGGTGCGCCTACACGAAAGTATCGCCGAAGCGGTGATAGGGCTGGAAGACCGGATTGAAAGGAAGAAAATCGAAGTGCTTTGCGATTTGGAAGAAGCGGAGATTTTCTCGTCTTCGGGGTATCTTGAAATCGTTTGGAACAATCTTCTTTCTAACGCCGTAAAATTCACGGACGAAGGGGGCAGGGTTGAGATTACGCTCAAAAAGGAAGGGAAATTCGCCGTCGTAAAAATCCGAGATACCGGGTGCGGTATTTCTCCTGAAACAGGCAAGCGGATTTTTGATAAATTTTATCAGGGCGACACTTCCCATGCGCAGGAAGGGAACGGGCTGGGGCTTGCGCTCGTCAAAAAGGTTATTGATATTTTGGGCGGAGAAATCTCCGTGGAAAGCGAGCTTGGGAAAGGCACGCTCTTTACGGTCGTGCTCCAAGGATAGAGCGGGTATGTGGAAAAAGCTTTGGGAAAAATTGAAAAGACCGAGTAAAACGATGCTGGCAGTCGTTTATATCGTAACGGCGTTTTGCATCATTTTTGCGCTCACGATGCTGCTCGTTGCAAGCGAGAACCGCGAAGATATTTGGTTGCAGGTTCTGTCTTATATCTCTTACGCTCTTGCGGCGCTCACGTTGGGATATGCCGTCTATACACTGGTGCTCGTTTTGCCCGGGGCAATCAAACGCTTGAAAGAGTATCTGTTGCACAATCGCTGGACGAGTAAGTTCATGAAAAATTATGGGTTTAGAACGCTGATTTTTTCGACGGGCTCACTTGTTATCACCGTGGCGTACGGCGTGTATAACGGAGTGATTGCGCTCATGCGGTTTATGCCCGTGTGGTACGGCGCGCTGGCGGGATATTATATTTTGCTTGCGTGTATGCGCGGGGGGATTTTGCTCTATCACGGCAACCGTTACAGAAAGAAAAAGGAAAGAACGGAGGTAATCGAAATTAAGAAATTCCGCAACAGCGGGATATTGCTTATCGTATTGATTACGTCCCTGTCGGCGGCGATTTTGCAGATGGTGCGGGCGGACGCGGGGTTTCATAAGCCGGGGTTGATGATTTACGTGGCGGCGGCATATACGTTTACCAAGGTGAGCGTTTCGATTTTTCATTTCGTAAAAGCCAAAAAGCAGGACGATTATACAGTGGCGGCGCTTCGGAACGTGAACGTGGCGGACGCGGCGGTGTCCATTCTCGCCTTGCAAACGGCGATGTTTTTTGAGTTCGGTGCAGAGCTGAACACGGCGCTTGCTAACGCGCTCACGGGTGCGGCGGTGTGTCTTGTCGTTTTGTCGCTGGGCATATACATGATTGTAAAAGGGAATAAGGAGTTAAAAAAGCGTGGAGAACAATAAATTTGCATATACCTACACCGCCCCGACCGAGCGGGAAAGAAAGGAAGCGGAGAGTATCCGCAAAGAGTACGCAAACGAAGAAAAGAAAACGGACAAGCTCGCGCGGCTTCGCGCGCTGGATAGGAAGGTGAAAGATCTCCCCAAAATCATAGCGCTGTCGCTTGGGGTGATGGGAACGCTCGTGTTCGGTACGGGGCTTGCCATGATCTTGGAGTGGGGCTTGCTTTTTTGGGGCACGCTGGTAGCGCTTGCGGGCATATTGCCTTTGGCGTTCGCTTATCCCGCTTATAAATGCCTGTTGAAAAAACGAAAGGATAAATACCGCGAAGAAATTGTATCTTTAAGCGATGAAATTTTATCGGAGAACGGATAAAAAGATAACCGCCTCGAAATCTCGCGATTTCAAGGCGTTTACCTATATGATAAGGGGGAAAATGATGAGCTTTTTTGTTCGGTTTTGCGTGGATACCCACAACCGATTTACAAGTATATTTTATCACGCCCGCACAAAAAAGTAAAGAAAAAAAATTAAAAAATTTTTTTTCCTTAAAAAGCAATACGTTTAAGCAAAAAGTGTGAAAAATTAACATTTTCACACTTTTTTCACAAAAAATCACATAATTCTACATAGGAAACAGGAAAAGATGACGGCGGCAAGGTAAGAAAACAGGGAAATGAGAAGGGCAGCTGTTAATTTTTTTCGTTTTAGCCCTGCAAAATAGACGGCGCCGATATAGAAGACGGTGTCCGAAGTGCCGTACGCTACACAGGCGCAACGCGCGGCGTAGCTATCCACGCCGTACCGTTCGAGAATTTGCGTCAAGACGGCAATCGACCCGCTCCCCGAAAGGGGCTTCATCAGTACCAAGGGGGCGATCTCTTCGGGAATACCCGTGAAGGAAAATAAGGGGGAAATCCATTTTGTCAGCGTTGCTTCCAAGCCGCTCACTTCCAGCAGCTTGCATAGCATGGTAACGGCGGCGATATAGGGAAAAATGGATAGGATAAGCGGAATCGCGCCTTTTACTCCTTGTGTAAAACTGTCGTACACCTTTACTTTACGAAAGATCGCAAACAAAAACGAGCCCAAGAAAATCAAAGGCACGATTAAGCCTAAAAAGTACGTCATCGAATACCTGCCCCCTTCGTTTTTACTATTTTGGGGCGAGAGATATAGTCGTTTTCTCTCACGGCGTCCCGTTTATGCGGTCGAATAAACACTTTGGTCAAAACCACGCCCAATGCAGTGGAAAAAAGGGTGGCAAGGAAGGTGGGAATGACGATATCGGTAGGGGCGGCGCTATGCAAAGCCACCCGCACGGCGATAATGGAAGTGGGGATTACCTGCAAAGAAGTGGCGTTCAAAACGAAGAGCATCGCGGAAGAATATTCCGCGTTTTCCGTTTTATCGAGCAGGTTTGCGGCTTTAATTCCGTAAGGGGTCGCCGCGCCCGAAATCCCTAAAAGATTGACGGATACGTTCATGCTAATCGCCTTTAAAGCTTCATCGTCGTCCGTTTTAAAAAGCCGCTTGACGATAGGGCGGACGAGCTTAGAGACGGCGCGGGTAACGCCGCTGTCTTCCCACACCTGCATGAGCCCAAGCCACACGGAGTAGGTAGCGACGAGCGAGACGCACACCGTTGCGCCCTTGCCTGCGCCGTCTAAGAGTGCGGAAAGGAAGGTCTCAGGGGCGGTGCAAAGCAAAAGAAAGGTGGATACGGCAAAAACGAGCGCAAAGAGAATGTTCATGGGATACTATATGCGTTTCCATGGGACAAAATGTCCGAAAGGAGCAAAATCCCCTGAAAAACGATTTACTTTTTTATTAAAAAAGTATATAATGTAAAGGAAAACTGCGAATATACTTGGCAATACGGCATTGCGCAGGTTTATAGATAAAAAGGAGAAAGGTTTTATGGCAAAAAAACCCTACTATATCACGACGGCAATCGCCTACACTTCGGGCAAACCGCATATCGGGAACACGTACGAAGCGATCCTTGCGGACGCGATTGCGCGCTTTAAGCGCAAAGAAGGCTACGACGTATTTTTCCAAACGGGTACGGACGAGCACGGTCAAAAAATTGAAGAAAAAGCACAGGCTGCGGGTGTAACGCCGCAGGCATACGTGGATAAAATTGCAGGCGAGATCAAGGGGATTTGGGATCTCGTCGGAACGTCCTATGATAAATTCATTCGTACGACGGACGCCGACCACATGAAGCAGGTCGCAAAAATGTTCAAGAAGTTTTACGATCAAGGGGATATCTATAAGGGCTACTACGAAGGTATGTATTGCACCCCTTGCGAGTCTTTTTGGACGGAGAGCCAGCTCGTAGAAGGAAAATGCCCCGACTGCGGCAGAGAAGTCAAGCCCGCGCGCGAAGAGGCGTACTTCTTTAAAATGGGCAAGTATGCGGATCGGCTTATCGAGCATATCAACACCCACCCTGAGTTTATTCAGCCCGTATCCCGCAAAAACGAGATGATGAACAACTTTTTACTGAAAGGCTTGCAGGACCTTTGCGTGTCGCGTACTTCGTTCACTTGGGGGATCCCCGTAGAGTTCGACCCTAAACACGTTACCTACGTTTGGATGGACGCTTTGAGCAACTATATCACGGGTATCGGGTACGACGCGGACGGTAACCACACCGAGCAGTACAAAAAATTCTGGCCCGCAGATTTGCACTTAATCGGCAAGGATATCCTGCGCTTCCACACCATCTATTGGCCCATTTTCCTTATGGCGCTTGGCGAACCTTTGCCTAAGCAGGTGTTCGGGCATCCTTGGCTGTTGCAAGGGGACGGCAAAATGAGTAAGTCCAAAGGCAACGTTATTTACGCGGACGATCTCGCCCGTCTTTTCGGGGTAGATGCGGTGCGTTATTTCGTGCTCCACGAAATGCCCTTTGACAACGACGGGCAAATTACTTGGGAGCTCGTGGCAGAACGCTTTAATACCGAGCTTGCCAACGTCTTGGGTAACTTGGTCAGCAGAACGATTGCAATGATCGATAAATACTTTGGGGGCACGGTGGTAAAATCTCTGCCCGCAAACGAAGAGGCTCCCGACGCGGAGTTTAAGGCGACGGTAACGGGCGTATCGGCGAAAGTGCGTGCGAAAGCGGACGAGCTTCGTATCGCGGACGCGATCTCCGAAGTGTTCGGACTTTTCCGCCGTGCGAATAAGTACATCGACGAAACCATGCCTTGGGCGCTTGCAAAGGACGAAAGCAAAAAGACCCGTCTTAACGACGTTTTGTATAACCTTGCCGAGGCAATCCAAATCGGCGCGAGCCTTTTGGACAGCTTCATGCCCGAAACCGCGCAAAAGATTTTCGCGGCGTACGGCGGGGAGAGCAGAAGCTTGGAAGACTGCGAAAAGTTCGGCTTACGCGAAAGCGTAACCGTAACGCAAGTTCCGCCCCTGTTTGCGCGTATCGATTTTAAGACGCTCGTGCCCGAAATTGAGAAAATCCGTGCCGAGCAAGCGGCGGCGTACGCGGCGGAAACCGCGCCCGCACAACAAGCGGTGAACGCAGACACGGGTGCTGCGAATGAAGAAAAAGTGCCCGAAATCACCTTTGACGATTTTGTGAAAGTACAGCTTCGCGTAAGTCGGGGGCCAAGCGGGC
>JAZQLT010000076.1:0-2319 GCA_045542815.1 Candidatus Scatosoma sp.
TAGGTTTTCTATTTAAGAACATATCCCATAAATTCAGCGATATCATTCTCTCGTTTGCGGCGGGGGTGATGCTTGCTGCGGCGGTGCTGGGGCTTATCGTTCCGTCCGTGGAATACGGCATGGAGCAGGGCGTTTGGCTTGCGCTGCTTATGACGGTTTTGGGAATTTTTGCGGGCGCGCTGTGCTTAAACGGAATGGATAAACTCGTGCCGCACTTGCATAAGCTGTCTTCCACGGATATAGAAGAGCATAAAAACAACGAAAAAATCAACAAAGTGCTCCTTTTCGTCTTGGCTATCGCCATTCATAATTTACCCGAAGGGATTGCGGCGGGCGTTGGGTTCGGTTCGGGGGACACGACGGGCGCACTGCTCATTGCGGGCGGGATCGCTCTGCAAAACATTCCCGAAGGTATGGTGATTATCGCGCCCATGCTCGCGTCGGGGTTGAGTATGAAAAAGACCTTCCTGTACGCGTCGCTGACAGGGGCGGTGGAAGTGGTGGGAACGCTGATCGGTTTTTTCGCCGTCAGCATCTCCGCGGCAATATTGCCGTTTGCGCTTGCCTTTGCGGGCGGTACGATGCTGTACGTCATCAGCGATGAAATGATCCCCGAAACCCATGCGCACGGGAGTGAGCGCGGCGCAACCTACGCGCTCCTGATCGGTTTTTGTTTAATGCTTGTGTTTGATATTTTATTAGGCTGAAACAAGAAAACAAGAAGAACGGCGTACGCGCCGTTTTTTTGCCTATAAAAACCCCTTTTCTTTCGCAAACTATGAAAAAGCAAGGGGGCAGGTATGAGAACAAACACGAAACAAGAATCAAGCAAAAGCAGCTTTTTAAAGGGCGCGGCGTGGATTGCGGCGGGCGGGTTTATCGCAAAGCTAATCGGCGCGCTCTACCGTATTCCGCTGACGAATTTAATCGGCGGGCGGGGACTGGGCTTATACCAGCTTGTCTATCCCGTGTATTGCCTGCTTTTGACGGTGTCGGCAACGGGCATACCGTCTTCCATTGCAAAGCTCACCGCTGAGCGCGTAGCCAAGGGTGGAGATGACCGCGCCGTGCTCAAAACTGCCATGAAGCTTTTTCTTTGGATAGGCTTGGCAGGAACGCTCGTCATGGCGGCAACCGCACCCTTTCTTTCGTCTGCCCAGGGAAGCGGGGAAGTGCTCGGCGGGTATTACGCCTTAGCGCCGTCCGTCCTGCTCGTTTCGGCGATTTCCGTGTTTAGGGGCTGGTTTCAAGGCAGAAACCGCATGTTCCCCACGGCGCTTTCGGAAATCACCGAGCAGGGCGTAAAGGTGGGTTTTGGGCTGCTCTTTGCCTATCTTTTCCGCGACGATATCGAAAAAGCGGTGGTATTTTTATTGCTCGCCGTATCCCTGTCCGAGCTTGCAACCCTTTTTCTGATGCTCTTCCTTTATAAACGCACACCTGCCCCCCGCGAAGAGAAAAAGGACGGGGGCAGGGTCGCGGTGAAAACGGTTTTGAAGCTGAGTATCCCCGTAACCTTCAGCTCGATACTGCTCCCCCTTTCGGGGCTTTTGGACAGCGTTTTAGCGCCGCGATTGCTCGGCGCGTATGCAAGCGACGCGGTTACGCTGTACGGCTTGTTTGCGGGTGGGGCGGTAACGGTGATTAACCTACCCGTATCCGTATGCTACGGGATCGCGGCGGCGAGCGTGCCCCGCGTTGCAATGGCGGGACAAAGCAGGGGGAAAAACTCTGCGCGCAGGCGAGTTCTGTTCTCGCTGAGCATCACCTTTGCCGTGGGTGCGGCGAGCGCGGCGGGGCTGTATCTTTTTGCCGAGCCGGCGGCAAAAATCATTTTCCGAAGTTTGGCGGACGACGAGCTTTCCCTATTGATCGAGCTTATTCGAGCGTTCTCCGTCAGCGCGCTTACGCTTTCCTGTGTGCAAACGCTTTCGGCGTGCTTGACCGCACAGGGCAAACCGCAGTACGCCGCCCTTTCCATGCTCATCGCCTTGACGGTGAAAACGGGGATATACGCCTACCTGCTCCAAGATTCGCAGATTTCCGTTTTCGGATTGGTATATGCGACGAATATCGCGTATGCGGTTGCTTTTCTTTTGGATTTGTTGTATAATATGTATATCACAAGAAGAAAAAGGAAGAAAAAAGAATGATTACAGTAATCGGGCTTGGCGTAGAAAAAGGGGATTTGACCAAACGGGGCGAAGCAACGCTCCTGCAAGCGGTGGAAGCGGGCAGACCCGTTCTCGTCCGCACGGCAAATACCCGTTCTTACCAAACGGTCGCGGACATGGGTATCCCGCACGAGTGTCTGGATAC
>JAZQLT010000077.1:0-6338 GCA_045542815.1 Candidatus Scatosoma sp.
GTCTTCCTAAGACCGCTTGGCCTCCGACTTTATCACGCTACAACTATGATTGCCCTTACGGGCAAGTTATGAGTTATGATATGCTTCGCATAGTTATGATTGGCTTTGCCAAGTTATAGGGTATATGGGCAATCATATTATAACGCTTGCTATGCAAGCTCATAACGGCGAGCAAAGAGAGCCTTATAACTCTAAACTGAAAACTAACAGAAAAGAGAGAACATTTCGGCTATAAACCGATTTATTCTCTCTTTCTGCTGTAATATAGATTTGAGTTTGTCCATAAAGTATTTGACTAGACAAATGCGATGTTCGCACTCAGAGGCGTTTCAAATTCTCCGCTAAGAACAGCACCCATTCAACCGCCGTTTTTGCAAGGATTTTTAAAGCGCGCTAACTTCCGTTACCGTCAGTATGCCGTTTTCCACTTTAAATTTAATCTCGTAATCGGCAAAGCGCATGCCGTAGGCGCGCCCGTCGTCTTGATAGGAAGGGCGGGGGTCTTCGGCAAGACAGTCGCAAAGCCCCGCGCGTTTTTCTTCCGTAACCTGCGCGAGCAGGTCGGGGGGAAAGACTACCTCTAATCTGTGCCGAGCGTGCGTATCCGTATAACCGCCCGTGGCGTCGGGAATGCAATCCGCATAGGGCAGGTATGGCTTGACGTCGAGAATGGGGGTGTTATCGAGCAGGTCTGCGCCCGAAACGATGAGCACCGTGCCTTCCGTTTTCGTGCGTTCCGTACGCAAGAGCTTGACGCAGGAAAGTCCGATAGGGTTGGGGCGAAAGGGGGAACGGCTGGCAAACACACCCACCCGTTTATCTCCGCCAAGGCGGGGCGGGCGAACGGTCGGCGACCAAGTATCCCTATGCGCCAGCGAAAAATCGAACAACAGCCAAAGATGCGAAAAGCTTTCGATTTCCCGCAGGGCTTCTTCCTTGCGGTATTCGGGGGTAAAGACGATTTTTGCGGTGAGCGAAGGCGCTCTTCCGCTCTGGCGGGGAATACCGAATTTTTCCTTAAAATCCGTGCGGATATAGGCAATAGGTTTTACGAGAAAGGTGTTTTCCATAGTAAAAGTATTATATACTTTTCCATTCGCTTTGTCAAGCGAATATTTTTTTATCCAAGGCAAGTAAAATCGTTGAAATAATCGAATAAATGTACTATAATAAAGATGACTTTGTAAAAGGGGTTTTACGATGAAGCTTACTGAAATTTTTGCGAAAAACACATACTCCTTATCTTTTGAGGTATTCCCGCCCAAAACGGACGCTGCCTACGAGAGTGTAAGGACCGCCGCGGAAGAGATTGCGCGTCTTTCGCCTTCCTTTATGAGCGTTACCTACGGCGCGGGCGGGGGTACGAGCAAATATACGCTCGATATCGCGAAGAATCTCAAAAAGGATTGCGGTGTGGAATCCTTGGCGCACTTAACCTGCGTTTCTTCCACCAAAGAAACGGTGGCGGCGCGCGTGCAAGACTTTAAGGCGGCGGGTATTGAAAACGTAATGGCGCTCCGCGGGGATATTCCTAAGGACAAAATGGACGAAGACCGTTCCCGTTGGGATTACCGCCATGCCGTAGAGCTGGTGCGAGAATTAAAGGAAAGCGGCGCGGATTTTTGTATCGGCGGAGCGTGTTATCCCGAAGTACACCCGGAAAGTCTTTCGCAAAAGGAAGATATCCGCTACCTGAAAGAAAAAGTAGATGCGGGCTGCGAATTTTTAACTACGCAGATGTTTTTCGACAATGCGCTGCTGTATAATTTCCTGTATAAAATCCGTGAAGCGGGGATCACCGTGCCTATCGTGGCGGGGATTATGCCTATCACCAACGCAAATCAGGTAGAGCGGGCGATCAAGCTTTCGGGTTCGTTCATGCCCCAACGCTTTAAAACGCTTGTCGATACCTTCGGGGGCGATCCGTCTGCTATGAAGCAGGCGGGGATTGCGTATGCGACCGATCAAATCATCGACCTGTTTGCCAACGGCGTTACCAACGTGCACGTGTATTCCATGAATAAACCGGACGTGGCGGCGGCGATAAAAGAAAATCTTTCGCAAATCGTGGGCAAAAATGCGTGAGCAGGTATTTGTAAAAGAATATTCCGCTCCCGCGTGGAACGATAAAGAAATTCTGCGGTATGCGGGCGGCGGCAGCGGAGAAATTTCGGCGTTGCTCAGCGAATGCAAAAAGGCGAGCGAAGGCGTTTTGTCCTACCGCGTTTGCTACCGTGTATATACTGCAAAAGAATTTACGGCTCTGCACGGGCAGGGCAGCAAGGGTTTGGAGAGCCGCATGCGGGGCTGCGAATACGCGGTGGCATTTGCCGCAACGGTCGGCTTGGGGATAGATCGGCTCATTGCCCGCTACAGCGGGGCGGACCCGTTAAAGGCGCTCTTGTTCCAAGCGATCGGCGCAGAGCGCGCGGAGAGCCTTTGCGACGTCTTTTGCACAGAGATAGGAGGGCAGGCGGCGGAGCAGGGCTGGAAAACGGGCAGCCGTTTCAGCCCCGGCTACGGAGATTTTCCCTTGCAGGCACAAAAGGGGTTATGTCAAGATCTGGACTGTGCAAGAAGGATCGGCGTTACCTTAAACGATAACTTACTTATGACCCCGACAAAATCGGTTACGGCGGTCGTGGGCATTTACAGATGACTATGGATATTAGAAAATTCTTACAACAAAATACCGTGTATTTAGACGGCGGTATGGGCACGCTTTTGCAGGAAGCGGGGCTGGGTTTGGGCGAGCTTCCCGAACGGTGGAACCTTACCCACGGTAAAACGGTGGAAGATATCCACGCCGCGTATTTCGACGCAGGAAGCCATATTGCGGTAACCAACACGTTTGGGGCGAACCGCTTAAAATTCTCCGAAGCGGAGCTGGATGAAATCGTAAAGACGGCGATTATGCACGCGCGCACAGGTGCGCAAAGGAGCATAGGTACGCAGGAAAAGTTCGTCGCGCTGGATATCGGCCCTACGGGTAAACTGTTAAAGCCGTACGGCGATTTGGGTTTTGAAGAAGCCGTAGAGATTTTTGCCAAAACCGTGCGTCTTGGCGTAAAGTACGGTGCGGATCTTATTCTCATCGAAACGATGGGGGATAGCTATGAAACAAAGGCGGCGCTGTTGGCGGCGAAGGAAAATTCTGCCCTGCCCGTGTTCGTTTCCTGTGCGTACGGCGCGGACGGAAAGCTGATGACGGGCGCTTCGCCCGAAGCGATGGTAGCCCTGCTCGAAGGCATGGGCGCGGACGCGGTGGGAATCAACTGTTCCCTTGGCCCTAAGCAAATGTGGGGGACGGTGCAACGGCTGATAGACGCGGCTTCTCTGCCCGTGTTCGTCAAGCCCAACGCAGGGCTGCCGAAAACGGACGGTGCGCGCACTTACTACGACGTAACCGCAGAAGAATTTGCCAAAGATACGGCGGAATTTTTAAAGCTGGGCGCACGCGCGGTGGGCGGGTGTTGCGGCACGACGCCTGCGTATATCCGCGCGCTCGTGAAAGCAACGCAGGGCTTTGCGCCCTTGCCCGTACGGGAGAAAACGCAGACGGTGATCTCTTCCTATACCCACGCGGTAATCTTCGATAAACCCTTGCTCATCGGGGAGCGTATCAACCCCACGGGCAAAAAGCGGTTTCGTCAGGCGCTGGCGGAAAAGGATATCGGGTACGTGCTGGGAGAAGGCTTGGCGCAGCAAGAAAAGGGCGTGCAGGCGCTCGACGTCAACGTGGGCGCGCCGGGGATAGACGAAAAGGAAGAGCTCCCGCGGTATATCCAAGAATTGCAGGCGGTGATCGATTTGCCCTTGCAGATCGACACTTCCGATCCCGTTGCGATGGAACGGGCAATGCGGTTGTACAACGGCAAACCGCTCGTCAATTCCGTCAACGGTAAGGCGGAGAGCATGGCGGCGATCTTCCCGCTCGTGAAAAAGTACGGCGGAACGGTGATTGCGCTTACCTTGGACGAGAACGGTATTCCCGAAACGGCGGAAGGCAGGCTTGCGATTGCGAAGAAGATACTCTCCGAAGCGGAAAGCTACGGGATAGCGAAAAAGGATATCGTCATCGACCCGTTGGCAATGTCCGTTGCCGCGGATAAAAACGCCGCAAACACTACCTTGCAGGCGTTGAAAGCAATCCGCAAAACGCTGGGCGCGCATACCTCTCTTGGCGTGTCGAATATTTCCTTTGGATTGCCCGCAAGAGACACCGTAAACGCCGCGTTTTTTGCGCTCGCGCTCGAAAACGGGCTCTCTGCGGCGATCATGAACCCCAACAGTGCGGAAATGATGAAAACCTACCGTGCATTCTGCGCGCTGAAAGGCTTGGACGAAAACTGCGGGGAATATATCCGCTTTGCCGCGGAAACGCTTTCCTTTGCGCAAGCCCCCGCGCCCGTAAAAAGGGAAGATTCCTTAAAAACGGCGATCGTGCAGGGCAGAAAAGGGGAGTGTGCCGCGCTTTGCGAAGAGGCTTTGAGCACCCTTTCTCCCATAGAGCTTGTGGAAAAGGAAATCGTGCCCGCCTTGGACGAAGTGGGGAAAGCCTACGAAAACGGGCAGGCGTTCTTGCCCCAGCTTTTGATGAGCGCGGAAAGCGCGAAGGCGGCGTTTGAAGTCATCAAACGGCGCTTGACGGAAAAGGGTGAGCAAACGCAAAAAAAGGGCAAGATCGTGCTTGCTACCGTGCAGGGAGATATCCACGATATCGGCAAAAATATCGTAGCCACCCTGCTCGAAAATTACGGTTTTGAAATTATCGATTTGGGTAAGGACACGCCCCCTGAAAGGATTTTGCAGACGGCAAAGGAAACGGGCGCGCGGCTCGTAGGGCTTTCCGCGCTTATGACCACTACGCTCCAATCCATGGAAGAAACCGTTTCCTTGCTCAAAAGGGAGCTTCCCAAAGTGAAGGTCATCGTCGGGGGAGCGGTTCTTACCAAGGACTACGCCGAAAAAATCGGTGCGGACGCCTACGGCAAAGACGCCATGGAAGCGGTGCGCTATGCAGAGAAAATATACAAAAATAAGTAAAATATAAACGGTTTTATGCATTTATGCAATATATGCAAAAAATATCCACAAAACGGGCGAAATATTTATATAATAAGATGTAAAAAAGGTTTGACAAAGCATTTTATGAGTTGTATAATGAGTGCATAAAATGAATAGAAATTCAAAGGTTAAGTTTTGCCTGCGGCAAAGTTAAGTTTGAACAAAGTTCAAGTTAAGTTTGCTAAAAGCCAAGTGAAGTTTGCCCCGTTGGGGCAAGTTAAGGGCATATCAATAACAGCCGCAACTTCCACGAAGTGAAAACTTCACCGCGACGAAGTCGCAACTTCACTTATTGAAAAATAAACTTCACTTTAAAAAGGAGAAAAGAACATGGATAAGAAAGATATCAAAAAAGTAGTGCTTGCCTATTCGGGAGGGTTGGATACGTCCATCATCATTCCTTGGCTGAAAGAGAATTATAACAACTGCGAAGTTATCGCGGTAAGCGGGAACGTCGGTCAGGCGGACGAGCTGGAAGGCTTGGAAGAAAAAGCGATCAAGACGGGCGCGTCCAAGATTTATATCGAAGACTTGACGGACGAATTTGTAGAAGATTACGTAATCCCCACCATGATGGCGGGCGCGAAGTACGAAGAATATTTGCTCGGTACTTCCTTTGCTCGTCCCGTAATCGCAAAGCGCATGGTAGAAATCGCCAAGAAAGAAGGCGCGGACGCAATCTGCCACGGCTGTACGGGTAAGGGGAACGATCAGGTGCGTTTTGAGTTGACGATCAAAGCGTTTGCGCCCGATATGCCCATTATCGCGCCTTGGCGCGAATGGTCGATCAAATCCCGTGAAGAAGAGATCGAATATGCGGAAGCACATAACGTACCCTTGAAGATCAACCGCGAAACCAACTATTCCAAAGATAAAAACCTGTGGCATTTGAGCCACGAAGGCTTGGATTTGGAAGACGCGGGCAACGAGCCCTTGTACGAAAAGGAAGGTTTCTTGGAACTTGGGGTATCCCCCTTGCAAGCGCCCGATAAGCCTACCTATATCGAGCTGGAATTTGAAAAGGGCAGACCGGTTGCGCTCGACGGCAAGAAGATGAGTGCGAAAGAGATTATTCTTGCGCCCAATAAAGTGGGCGGCGCGAACGGTATCGGGCTTTTGGACATCGTGGAAAACCGTCTTGTCGGTATGAAGTGCCGCGGCGTGTACGAAACACCCGGCGGAACAATTCTTTACAAGGCGCACAGCGTGCTTGAAAGCATTTGCCTTGATAAGCTCACTCTCCACGAGAAGCAGAAGCTCTCTATCACTTT
>JAZQLT010000078.1:0-9084 GCA_045542815.1 Candidatus Scatosoma sp.
GTGTGAATGTTGTCTTCCTAAGACCGCTTGGCCTCCGACTTGGGCGGTGATGAGAAGGAACGCGGAAGACGGTTGGACATCTTGGAGTTCCAAATCGAAGAAATTCAAGCTGCGGATTTGAAAGAAGGCGAAGAAGAAGAACTGCTTGCAAAAAGAATGAAAATCGCCAATCTTGAAAAAATCCTTTCCGCTTTGCGCGACGCTTTAAACGCGCTTTCCGCAGAAGGAGGCGTTTCTGACGGGCTTCGCGTCGCAGAGCGTTCGATTTCCGCCATTTCGCGCTTAGACGGCGAATATGCAAGCCTGTGCGAAAAGATTGAAGGCGTAGTAAGCGAAGCAGAAGACGTAATCGCAACGGTTTCCGACCTTGCCGACGGGCTTTATTTCGACGAAGGCGAAGCGGAAGAAGTGGAGTCGCGCTTAGACCTAATCCGCGCTTTAAAGCGCAAATACGGCGCAAATTTTGCGGAAATTCAAGCATATTTTGAGAAAATCCGCGCAGAATACGATTTGTTGTCCGATTGCGAAGGTCAGTATGCGGCGCTCAGCGCGGAAAAAGAAAAAACGGAAAAGAAAATTTATACTTTATGCACGAAAATCACGCATTTGCGAAAAACGCACGGGAAGGATTTTTGCCGCAGGGTAACCGAAGAACTGAAAACGCTGAACATTGCCAGCGCGCAGTTTGCTATTGAATTTAAAGAATACGACGAAGCGGACGTTTGCAAAGCAAATACAAACGGATTGGATGAGATTTGTTTTATGTTCTCCGCAAACGCGGGCGAGCCTATGAAAACGCTCGGCAAAATCATAAGCGGCGGGGAAATGAGTCGATTTATGCTCGCTGTAAAGACCCAGCTTTCGGACGTCAATGAAATTTCTACCTATATTTTCGACGAAATCGACGCGGGTATCAGTGGAAAAACGGCAAAAGTCGTAGGGGAAAAGCTTGCTAAAATTGCGAAAAATACGCAAATTATCGCCGTTTCACACTTAGCGCAGATCGCTGTCATGAGCGATAACGAATTCTTGATTGAGAAAACGGAAAACAACGGAAAAACGCTGACAAACGTCCACGCGTTAGATCAAGAAGGGAAAACGAACGAGATTGTACGTTTGCTCGGCGGCACGACGAATGACGAATACGCGTTAAAGCACGCCGAAGAGCTTTTAAAACAGGCAAAAGACTACAAAAATTCCATTATTTAATACAACATAAAAAGAGAATAATTAACACCTAATTTGCACAAATTGCTTTCAGTACGGAGGAAAATATGCGCAAGTTAGGTGTTTTTTTAATGGGAATGGTATTCTTCTTTGCATTCGCGTTTTGCAGAGTGGTTACCGTATCCGCTTCCGCTGAAGATAAAACCGTTTACGTGGGGGGAATGTCCGCAGGCTTTACTTTAAAAACAGGAGGCGCGCAGGTCATCGGTTTGAGCGAAGTCATAACAGAAAACGGCGCATGCTCGCCTGCATTGGAAGGGGGAATTAAAACGGGGGATATCATTCGCAAAGCGGGCGGTATCCGCGTGGAAGGTATCAGCGAATTAAACGAAATCATCAATAAAAGCAAGGGAAAGGAGCTTGTTTTTGAAATAGAACGGGGAACGGAAACTTTAAACTTACCTATTAAAGCCGTCAAAGAAAAACAAACGGAACGGTATAAAATCGGCGTGCTCGTAAGAGAAAGCGTATCGGGAATCGGTACGGTTACCTATATCGACAAAAGTACGGGTAGGTTTGGCTCTTTGGGGCATTCGGTCGTTGGGGAGAATAACCGTGAAATGTGTATATCCAACGGCTCGGTATATGCGTGCAGTATCGTAGGCGTTTCCAAAGGCGTACGAGGTAAGGCAGGAGAACTGCGGGGCATGTTTTTAAACGATAAATGCTTCGGCAGCGCGGAAAAACTGTGTAATTGCGGGATTTTCGGTCAAATATCCGAAGAATTTAAAGTAAATGAGCTTGTTTCAGCCGTAGCAAACTCCCAAGAAGTAAAACCCGGTAACGCCTATATTTATTCTACCGTCAGCGGTATAACCCCCGAACGCTACTCTATAGAAATCGTTAAAGTGGATAAAAATAATAGAGAAAATAAACATTACGTCATAAAAATCACGGACGAAAGGTTAATCGAACAAACAGGGGGGATTGTACAAGGCATGAGCGGCAGCCCTATCCTGCAAGACGGAAAATTAGTAGGGGCGGTAACGCACGTATTTTTAAACGATCCAACGCGCGGTTACGGTATCGATATACAAACCATGTTATGTGAATAACTTTTGCTACGCCACGCATAATAATTATGTGTGGCGTAGTAGTTTAGAAATGTCAGACGAACAGTGAGGTGAAACATGAAATTTAAGACAAAAGTATTACTCGGCGCGGCGCTTCTTTGCGGATTTGGTACGAACGGCATTTTTGCACGAAACGAATTACAGAAAATAGACGTGGACGCGTCTTTTTACGAAGAATGCGTATCCGTAGCGGCAACGCAGGAGAAAACAGGGCTGCAAACACGCGGAAAATCGGCATATTTGATGGATTTTAACACGAAAACGGTCATGTATGCACACAATGAGAACGCACGGCTTCCCATTGCGAGTATGTGTAAAATCATGACGTTATTGCTTTCGTTCGACGCGATAAAAGCAGGGCAAATGGAGCTTACGGAAGAGATTTGCGTAAGCGAACGCGCCGCTTCTATGGGCGGCTCTCAGGTATTTTTGGAAGCAAATGCAAAATATCCCGTAAAAGAACTAATCAAAAGCGTAGTTGTTTGTTCGGCAAACGATAGCTGTGTGGCTTTGGCGGAACGAATTGCAGGCAGCGAAAGCATTTTCGTAGAAAAAATGAACGAAAAAGCCAAAGAAATCGGCGCAAACAACACACTTTTTGCCAATTGTACGGGATTGCCCAAAGAACCGCAGTATTCTTGCGCTAAGGACGTTGCAATCATGCTGCAAAAGCTGCTTGAACACGAAGAATATTATGAATACGGCAAGGTTTGGATGGATAAATTCTCCCACCCCAAGGGCAGATATACGGAAATTACGAACACGAACAAACTCGTGCGCTTTTACGACGGTTGCGACGGGGGAAAGACGGGCTTTACCAACGAAGCGGGCTTTTGTCTTGCGGCAACCGCACAAAGAAACAATATGCGCGTTATTTCCGTCGTAATTGGGGAAGAAAACAGCGCAAACCGTTTTGAAGACGTGCGTACTATGTTTGATTATGCCTTTGCAAACTACACTATGTCGCCGATTTTGGAAGCCAACGCACCTTTGAAAGAAAGCGTATCCGTCAGCGGTGGGAAGGCAAAGGAAGTATCGGTATATCCCGCCCGTTCCGTTTACGCTTTCGCTAAGCGCGGCGAAAAGCCCGACGTAAGCGTTGAAGCTTACTTTGACAAAGTCAAAGCACCCGTGGAAAAAGGGGAAAAAGTGGGCGAACTCGTCGTTTTCAAGGACGGAATAGAAACGGACAGAGTGCCGTTGCTTGCAGGCGAGAATATCGATAAAGCCACCTTCTTCGATTGTATGCGCGAAATCGCAAAAAACTGGAATGGACGGTCTTAAATAATCGCATAAACGATAAAAAATCCGTTTTCGGGAAAAAAACTCTCGGAAAGCGGATTTTTTCATAAAAATCCGGCGTTCAGCCGTTGCTTTTTCGCATAAAATCTGCTAAAATAATGGCAATAGAAACGTAGTAGGTCTAAGCAAATGAACGAAAGAGAAACCTTGAAAATAAACGAAAAAGGACATCTTGAACTTGGCGGCGCAGACTGTGTGGAGCTCGCAAAAGAGTTCGGCACGCCGCTTTACCTTTTCGACGAAGCGTATATCCGCCGTATGATGCGTGTTTACCGTGATACACTTGCGGAAAAATACGATGGGAAAGGGATCGTTTTATATGCCTCTAAAGCCTTTTCCTGTCAGGCAATTTATCGCATTGCAGATGAAGAGAAAATCGGTGTGGACGTCGTTTCGGGCGGGGAGCTTTATACCGCGCTCAAAGCGGGATTTCCTGCGGAAAAAATCTATATGCACGGCAATAACAAGCTTGATTACGAGCTCGGCGAAGCGCTGGACGCTAAAATCGGTTGCATCGTAGCCGACGCATATTCAGAAATTGATAAAATCGATGCGGAAGCGGCAAAGCGGGGAATAAAGCAGGACATTTTACTGCGTATCAACCCCGGCGTAGAAGCGCATACACACGCCTTCGTGCAGACGGCGACTACGGACAGTAAATTCGGTTTTTCCGTAGCAAACGGCACAGCAGAACAAGCCACCGCGTATGCAATGACGAAGAAAAACGTCCACCTTTTGGGATATCATTGCCATATAGGCTCGCAAATTTTTGAAAAACAGTCCTTCGTGCTTGCGGCTGCAAAATGCATGAATTTTGCGGCTGAAATGAAGGAAAAGCTTGGTTTTACCCTTAAAACACTCAATCTTGGCGGTGGTTTTGGGATTTGGTACACAGATGAAGACCGCAAAATCCCGCCCGAAGCTTACGCGGAGTACGTAGAAGCGTTGATTGAAGAAGTCAAAGCAAAAGCCAAAGAAAACAATTTAGAGCTTCCCTTCCTTGTAATCGAACCCGGCCGTTCTATTATCGGAGAGGCGGGTGTAACGCTCTATACCGTAGGGGCAATCAAAGAAATTCCGGGCGTGAAAAAATACGTGGCGATCGACGGCGGTATGTTCGACAATCCCCGATATGCGCTGTACGAATCCAAATATACGCCCATTCTCGCCAACCGCGCGAACGAAGAGAGTACGGAAATCGTTTCCATTGCGGGAAAATGCTGCGAAAGCGGGGATATCATCGCCGTAAACGTGCCTTTGCCCAAAGCGCAAACAGGGGATATTCTTGCGGTACTTTCCACGGGAGCGTACAACTATTCCATGGCAATGAATTATAACCGCAATTTAATACCGCCTTGCGTGCTTGTAAACGGCGGAAAGGCGGAATATATCGTTCGTCCGCAAAATTACGAAGATCTTGTAAGAAACGACGTGATTCCTGCCCGTTTGCGAAAATAATCGCCTTTTTTCGCAAAAACAACACATGGCATACTTGCATTTTTAATGCAAATATGCTATAATTAAAAAGTTATGATAGAAGATTTTATTGCCCTTTTGGCACAATTTCTTGCGGTGGCGGTCGTGCTTACCTTTCACGAATTTGCGCATGCCTACGCCGCATATAAATGCGGTGATCCCACGGCAAAGCTTTCGGGAAGAATGACCTTAAACCCCGCTAAGCATTTTGACGTTTTGGGGCTGGTCATGTTCACCGTTGCGGGGTTTGGTTGGGCAAAACCCGTTCCCGTCAATCCAAACAACTTCGATAATTACCGTAAGGGGAGTTTTTGGACTTCTGCGGCGGGCATTTTTATGAACTACGCGATGGCGTTCGTATTCTACCCGCTCTTTTATATTGTTTTATATTACCTTTACCCGATTTTTGCGGGGAAGTATATGGGCTATTTTATATACGTCCTGTTTTTGAGTTTATACACGTATTCGCTGAGTTTTTGCGTGTTTAACTTATTGCCTTTTTATCCGCTTGACGGATTCCGTATCGTGGATGCTTTGAATAAAAAACACGGAGCTGTGTACCGTTTTTTGCGGAATTACGGATATTACGTGCTCATGGGTTTGATTTTTGTGCATATCCTTGCGCAAAGAATATACTTTTTAGCATATTTCGATATTCTCGGCTACGTATTGAGTTTTGCGATGAATATTCTCGGAAAACCTATCACGTTGCTTTGGGATTGGATATTGGGCTTTATTCTTAAATAAGGGAGATTTACATGGAGAAATTAACGGTAGAGTCTGTTAAAAATTTCGAGACGGAAGTGGATTACACCACGGTTCTCGATAATTTCGAAGGCCCGCTCGATCTTTTATTACACTTGATCAAGCAGGAAGAAATCGAAATTAAAGACGTTTTCGTTTCACAGGTTACCGAGCAATTCCTTTCCTACATGAAAGGGTTGCCGTACATAGATTTGGAAAAAGCAAGCGAATATTTGAATATCGCCGCTACGATCATCGATATCAAGGCGAGAAGCCTTGTACCGCCTCCGGACGACGGATTTGACGATTATTACGATATGGACGACGATCCCGAGCGGGAGCTTATTCAGGCGCTTGAAGAATATAAAATGCTCAAAGAGGAAGCGGATAAACTCAAAGAGCGAGAAACGGTGGGGTATTTCTTCAAGAAACCGGACAAAGATTTAACGGGCGTACAGGTACAGTATAAAGACTTTACGTTGGACGGATTGATGAAAGCGTTTACCAAGATGATGCTCCGCTTGGAGCGGCAAAAGCGCGACAATCCGCCCCCGCGCGAAATTCCCAAAGACGTTTATACCGTTCGGGATAAAATCAAGCATATCCGCGAACGCGTAGGCGCAAAGGAATCGATGCAGTTTGAAGAGCTCTTCTCCGAAGACGTAACCGTTCCCGAAGTGGTAACGACATTCCAAGCGCTTTTGGAGCTTTTAAAGCATCAATTCATTATCGTAGAACAGGAAGAACTCTTCTCTTCCATTACCATCAAGAAAAATCCTAACAGAAGCGAGGACGAAGAAATTGGAGAAATTGACGAATATAATTGAGGCGATCTTATTTGCGGCAGGCGACGCCGTTCCCATGGATTTATTGCGGGAAAAGCTGGATATCAACAAGCGCGAGCTGGATGAAGCTATCCGTCAGCTTGAAAAGAAATATACCGGCGTCTGCGGAATCCGTTTGCTGAATTTTAATCATAAGCTGCAGCTTGCGACCAACCCCGACTACAAAGATTTAATCTCCGTAACCCTTATGCCTATTCGAGAAAAGGAATTTACGCGCACCATTTTGGAAAGCGCGGCAATCATCGCGTACAAACAACCGATCACCCGCAGTGAATTGGAAGCCGTACGCGGTATCAACAGCGATTATGCCATCACGACGCTTTTGAGCTTGGACATGATCGCACCCTGCGGAAGAAAGGACACCCCCGGCAAGCCCGTTCTGTACGCTACAACGGACAATTTCTTGAAAAGATTTAAGTTAAAATCCCTTTCCGAATTGCCCGACTACGAAGAGCTTATGCGCAGAATTGCCGAGCTTAACGCAACGGACGACACTTCGAGCAATTACTTATACGAAAAGGACGTTTATGACCCTAATACAGACCCTGAATTGCTTGCCGACGGAGAGAACTTTGAAGCGGAAAATAAGGAAGAAAACAAAGTAGATACACAAGGCTTTGAACTCCCTGACTTTCTCAAAGATATCGAAGAGGGGATTATAAAAATTCAGTAAAGCATGGAGAAAAATTACATACTTTCAGGCAACCTGCCCATATTGAAGATATGGGCAGGTTGTTTTTTATTCTCGCTATCGTCGCGCTTGGCATAATCGTGCTTTTATTCTTTCCCGTTTATTTGGAAACGGACGCGCATTACGATATGAACGGAAGAAAATTCGCCTTTTCCATAAACGCTTATAAGGTATTTAAGATTATCGGGGGATATATTGCTACGTATCCCGGCGGACTGGCATTGCATATTTCTCAAAAAAAAGCGATATTGATCCCGTATTCCCAAGTGAACAGCGAGCGAAAGCGGTTCTCCGTTCTTCGTACCTTTCGCTTAAAAACCTTACAAATAACCACGGAAACGGGAGCGGAATACCTTTTACCCGTTTCGCTTGCGCAAGTGCTCTTTCGTGCAATATTTCTATATATGGGCGGGAAAAAGGAGAAACTGGAAAATAATCTTTGGCTCACAGACGGAGACGTTTTGCGGGTTTCCGTCAACTTTATCATTCGATTTAATCTATTTATTATCTTGCGAAACTTTTTAAAATTTTTAAAGGAGAAAACCAAACTATTATGGCAGAAAAAAATGAAAAACTCAACAACTTGATACATTCTTCCTTGGATCGCTTGGACGCAATCACGGACGTGAATACTATCATCGGTAAACCGATTATTACCGCCAGCGGATTTCAGATTATTCCGTTCTCCAAGGTAACCCTTGGCAATCTTTCAGGGGGCGGGGAATATGGCGACGTGAAAGTTATAAAAGAAACGGACGCCTTTCCGTTTGCTGGGGGGAGCGGTGCCGTCGTGAGCATGAAGCCCATGGGTTTTATTATCGACGACGGGAAAGAATGCAGAATACTCCGCGTCAGCGAAGAGCCTATCGATAACTTAATCGAGCGAGCGGGAGAGATCGTTCGAGACGTTATGCATAAGGAGTAAAAATGCGAAAAAAGATCTTTCTTTTTCGGGGAATTATTATCTCGCTTTGGTCGGCGCTTTTTTGTCTTTATTTTTTGCCAAACCGCGCGATTGCGGTATCCGCACAAACGGTTGCTAACGGTAAAGCGGAGTGTGTGATAGAGTTTTCCTCGGGGCGGGTATTATACGAATCGCACGGCGATACCCGCTTGCCTATGGCGAGCACAACGAAAATCGTTACGGCAATCACCGTTCTTGAGCTTTGCGAAAATCTCTCGCAAGAAATCGCTATTCCGCCGCAGGCGGTGGGGATAGAAGGTTCGTCCGTCTATCTGAAAAGCGGGGATATCTATACGGTGGAAGAGCTGTTATACGGTTTAATGCTGCGCTCGGGGAACGACTGCGCTACGGCGCTTGCGCTGTATTGCAGCGGATCCGTGGAAGAATTTGCCGTGAGAATGAACGAAACGGCGCAAAGAGCGGGGGCTTTGAACAGCCGCTTTGCCAATCCCCACGGCTTGCCCGCTGAAAACCATTATACTACCGCGCGGGATTTAAGCTATATCACCCGTTATGCCATGCAAAACCCCGTATTTCGCGAAATCGTAAGCACGAAATATTACGAGCCCAGACATTGGAAAAATAAAAATAAAATGCTTACGGAATACGAATACGCTATCGGCGTCAAAACGGGTTATACAAAACAGGCAGGGCGCTGTCTTGTGTCGGCAGCAAAACGGGGAAATATGACCTTGATTTGCACCGTTTTGAATTGCCCGCCTATGTACGAACGCTCGCAGGAATTGCTGGACGGGGCTTTTG
>JAZQLT010000079.1:0-2095 GCA_045542815.1 Candidatus Scatosoma sp.
GTGAAATGGATCTCACGCAGGAAAAATTGGCGGACGTTATGGAAACCACGCAAAGAAAAATCTCGTATTGGGAATTGGGGAAAACCGAACCCGATCTTCAATCTCTTTGGAAGCTCGCAGACTTTTTCGAAGTTTCCGTAGATTATCTTATAGGCAGAAAAGAGATTTAATTATATAATTAAAGCAGACAGTTTTTGTCTGCTTTTTTGTTGAACGGCATAATTCAAGGGGATTAACTTAGCCTGCCCGTAAAGGACGGACGGGGCGGGCAGATATCCCCGGTTTAAGGCATCCCTTTTCCACGTTCCCGTTGCGAATTGCATCGCTGCTCAAAAATAGAAAATCCCCGAACGCGGGTTTTGCGTTCGGGGATTTTTCCTTATTGTTCGTCTTTTTTTGCGAACCGATTTAACAGTTCTTTGTCCTGTAACAGCACGCCGCCGCCGAGAACGGTGGCAAACTGCGGTTCTTCGCATACGTGATAACGCATGCCCAGTTTCGTGCCGATATACTGCGGAACGTAGGATACTTTCATGATCCCGCCCGAAAGATAAATCCCGTTTCGGTTCACCGCCGCCGCCACTTCCGCAGGCAAGTGCCACAGCACCCCCATCGCGTATTCTATAATCTTATTCACGTACACGCGAATACACTCCGTCAAATCCGCCGCCTGTACGGACGCGGACGCGGGTTGGCAGTTCTCTGTCGAGCTCCCTTCCGCCACCACCGTGCCGAGCGCGCTCGCCGAAAGCGAGCCGATCTCGTTCTTGATCTTTTCCGCGGTCAAAGCGCCGATGAGCAGGTTATTGCTGTTCGCGATCTTGGAAATGATATTCGCATCCATATTATTCCCGCCGACGTTGATAGACATACCCGAAATGATACCGTTTGCGGAAATCACCGCCGCGTTGGAAACCCCGCCGCCGATATCCAAGCAGAAAATGGGGTCGGTGTCGCTGATTACCGCGCCCGCGCCAAGCGCGGCAAGGTAGGGCTGTTCCACGAACCGCACTTTTTTAAGCTCGCATTCTTCCATGAGCATTTGGTATTCCAAAAAGCGTTTGCCAGAAAGCCCGCAAGGCACGCTGACGAGCACCTGCGCCCGCTTGAGCGCGGATTTTTTAATTCCGATGCGGGATAAAAATTCTTTGAGCATCGCCGCCGCCAAGCGCATATCCACGATCACGCCTTCATAGACGGGATAGATAATTCTGGTATATTCCGCCGTTTTGCCGATGAGATTTTTTGCTTCCTTACCGATCGCCTTAACCTCTCCGTCTTCCCCCGTGATTGCCACGCAGGACGGCTCCGCAAGCACGACTCCACTGTTCGTGTCCGCACGGTAGATCTTGGTTACGGAAGACCCCAAATCAATTGCAAGTTTAATCATATCTTTCTCCTTTTTCCCAAAGGGAATAGGGCATGTATGCGTTAAAGCCTTTCCAGCGAGCTTATCAGCTCTTTACAAAACTCCAAAGGCAAGCCCACCACGTTGGAAAAGCTGCCTTCTATCCTTTCCACCAAACCGCCATCCTGTATGCCGTACGCGCCCGCTTTGTCCATGGGCGAACCGGTGCGGATATACGCCGCAATTTGCTCTTTGGTAAGCGCGTTGAAATAAACCTTGGTGCAAACGGACGAGCACCGTTTTTCATACCGCCCTTCGCCGAGCGGGTACAGCACGCATACGCCCGTATGCACTTCGTGCATTTTCCCCGAAAGCAGGGTGAGCATACGCTCCGCGTCCTTTTCGTCTTTGGGTTTCCCAAGGACTTCCCCTTCAAACGCCACCACCGTGTCTGCGCCGAGCACCGCTTTGCCCGTGGCAAGCGGCAACGAAGCTACCTCTTCCGCTTTTTGCCGCGCAAGCTCGGTTACGAGCCTTGCGGGAGTGTATTGTACACGCGAATCTATTTTTTCTTCTCCCTTGGCGGGGAGCACTTCAAACTCTTTTACAAGCTCCGCAAAAAGTTCTTTGCGCCGCGGAGACGCGCTTGCCAAAATCCAGTTCATTCTAATCCACGCAAACCAATAAAGAAGCCGCCACACAGCGTGGCATCAAAGAGCCCACGCGCGATATAGATCCCTTGCGGGG
>JAZQLT010000080.1:0-10286 GCA_045542815.1 Candidatus Scatosoma sp.
TTTGCGCCTTGCTGTGCAAGGGGCTCGATTACGGGCAGGATTTCCTGCAAGCTGGAAATTTTCTTATCGGTGATAAGAATATAGGGGTTTTCGATTACGGCTTCCATTTTATCCGTGTTGGTTACCATATAAGCGGACGCATAACCGCGGTCGAACTGCATGCCTTCTACGGTGCTGAGTTCCGTGTTCATGGATTTGCCTTCTTCTACGGTGATAACGCCGTCTTTGCCTACGATTTCCATCGCTTTTGCAATCAAAGCGCCCACTTCGGGGTTGCCCGCGGAAATGGAAGCGGTCTGTTCAATCGCTTTATTGCTTTCCACGGCTTTGGAAATGCCTTTCAAATGCGCCACCGTTGCGTCAACCGCCTTTTTGATACCTTCTTTCAAGATAATGGGATTTGCGCCCGCTGCAAGGTTTTTCAAGCCCTCGCGAACGATTGCCTGCGCCAAAACAACCGCCGTCGTCGTGCCGTCGCCCGCCACGTCGTTGGTTTTCGTGGAAACTTCCTTTACGAGCTGTGCGCCCATGTTTTCAAAGGGATCGTTAAGCTCGATTTCCTTTGCAATCGTTACACCGTCGTTGGTGATGAGGGGAGCGCCGAATTTTTTATCTAACACAACGTTTCTACCCTTAGGGCCAAGCGTAATTTTGACGGTATCCGCCAAAACGTTTACGCCCGCTTCCAAGGCTTTTCTTGCGTCTTCGCCGTATTTAATCTGTTTTGCCATGATAGTATCTCCTTAATATTCCTATTTAGTCTTCTACGATCGCGAGAATGTCGCTTTGCTTGATGATCGTAAATTCTTTTCCGTCCACTTTAAAGTTGGAGCCCGCATAGTTAGAGCAAAGCACTTTATCGCCGACTTTTACCTGCATTTTTACTTCTTTACCGTCAATCATTCCGCCGGGGCCGACCGCTACGACCAAACACGTCTGGGGTTTTTCCTGCGCGGAAGAGGGAAGGAAAAATCCGCTTTTCGTTTTTTCTTCCACCGTTACGCTTTCTACGACAACTTTGTCGAATAAAGGTTTGATATTCATAAATAATCCTCCGAATTGCACCGAGTTTTTCGCTCGGTTATTTTTCACGAATATATTATAACCATTTTCCCCCCGCTGTCAAACAAAAAAAAGGAAAAATAAGGATATTTTTTAAGATTATTCCATGAAAACCGCTTTCCCGTAGGGAAAAAGTGTTTCAAAACATTGATTTTCGCAGAAAAATATGTTATAATGATACGGATAAATTCTTGTAAGGAGAAATGTTATGCCGATGAATAAATGGGATAAACGGTTTATGGAGCTCACCGAAACGGTGGCAAACTGGTCCAGCTGCTATCAGGAAAACCGACACGTAGGGGCGGTTATCGTTAAGGATAAGCGGGTTATGACGACGGGGTATAACGGCGCGCCCGCGGGGATCAAGAGCTGTGAAGAAAAGGGCGAGTGCCTTCGTCGCAAACTGAATATTCCCAGCGGCACGAAGCACGAATTGTGTTTTGCGGTACACGCCGAACAAAACGCGATTGTACAAGCGGCGAAATACGGCATCAATATCAGCGGGGCAACCCTTTATTGTACGCACCAACCGTGCGTGATATGCGCTAAAATCATTATAAACGCAGGGATCAAGCGCGTCGTTTATAAGAACGGTTATCCCGACGAGTTTTCCTTGCAGCTTTTTAACGAAGCGAACGTAACCGTCGAAAAATATGAAGAAGAATAAGGAGAAAGAATATGAAGAACCCCATCGTAACCTTTGAAATGGAAAACGGTAAAACCTTTAAAGCAGAGCTTTATTCCGATAAAGCTCCGAACACGGTAAACAACTTTTTATCTCTTGTGAAAAAGGGATTTTATAACGGGATCATTTTTCACCGCGTAATTGCTGGTTTCATGATCCAAGGCGGCGATCCCGACGGGAAAGGTACGGGCGGCCCCGGCTACCGTATCAAAGGTGAGTTTTCCGCGAACGGTTTTGCGGGCAACGATATCCCGCACGAACGCGGCGTTTTGTCCATGGCGCGCGCGCAGCATCCCGACTCGGCGGGTTCGCAGTTCTTCGTCATGCACGACGAAGCGGATTATCTCAACGGTCAGTATGCGGCGTTTGGGAAGGTCGTCGAAGGCATGGAAACGGTGGACGAGATCGCAAACGTGAAAACGGACTGGTACGATAAGCCCTACGAAGAACAGAAAATGAAAAAAGTTACGGCAGAAACCTTTGGCGTAGAATACGCAGAACCTACGAAAGCATAAGAGGAAACGAACATGACGGACAACAGCATTTATACAAATCCTTTAATCACACGCTACGCAAGCAAAGAAATGCAACACGCGTTCTCGGACGAAAAGCGTTTCAAGCTTTGGAGAAAGCTTTGGATCGCTTTGGCGGAATCGGAAATGGAACTTGGGTTAAACGTAACGCAGGAACAGGTCGATGAGCTCAAAACGTATGCAGACGATATCGATTACGAGCTTGCGGCAAAGTTTGAAAGAGAAGTCCGCCACGACGTCATGGCGCACGTAAAGGCGTACGGCGCGTACGCGAAGAAAGCTATGCCCATTATCCACTTGGGCGCGACGAGTTGCTTTGTAAACTGCAACGCGGAAGCGATCATGCTCGACGAAGCTTTGGATATCATTTTGAAAAAGCTCGTCAACGTTATGGATAAGCTGAAACGCTTTGCGCTTAAATATAAGGACGTTCCCACGCTTGGGTTTACGCATTTACAGCCCGCACAGCTCACTACGGTGGGGAAGCGTGCTACGCTTTGGCTGCAAGATTTGGAAATGGACTATGAAAATCTCGTACATGCCAAGAATTGTATCAAATTGCGCGGGGTAAAGGGCACGACGGGTACGCAGGCAAGCTTTATGGAGCTGTTTAACGGCGACGAAGAAAAGGTGAAAGAATTGCAAGAACGCGTCGTTAAAAAGATGGGCTACGATAAGGTGTACGGCGTTACGGGTCAAACGTATCCAAGAAAACTCGATTATAATATTTTGTGCGTGCTTTCGCAGATCGCGCAGAGCGCATATAAATTCTCCAACGATATCCGTATCTTGCAGAACATGAAGGAAATCGAAGAACCGTTCGAAAAAAATCAAATCGGTTCTTCCGCGATGGCGTATAAGCGTAACCCCATGCGCTCAGAGCGTATCGGCGCCTTGGCAAGATACGTTATATCCTTGCCTATGAACAGCGCCTTGACGGCTTCGACGCAATGGTTTGAAAGAACGTTGGACGACTCGGCAAACAGACGTATCGTCAACGCGCAGGCATTCCTTTCCGTAGATGCGATTTTGAATATTTATATGAACGTCGCGGAAAATCTCGTCGTATATGAAAAGGTAATCGCAAAGCATATTCGTGCCGAACTTCCGTTTATGGCAACGGAAAATATCATGATGGAATGCGTAAAAGCGGGCGGAAACCGTCAGGAATTGCACGAACAGATCCGCGTTTTGTCCATGGAAGCGGGCAAAAACGTCAAGGTGGAAGGCGGAGAGAACAATCTCATCGACCTTATCAAAAAAGACGAAATGTTTAAGCCTGTTTGGGATCATCTGGACGATATTCTCGATGCAAAGAAGTTTATCGGCAGAGCGCCTTCGCAAACGGTGGAATTTATCGAAAACGAAATCGATCCTATCCTTGCAAAACATCAAGACTTGCTTGGGGAAAAGGGAGACGTACGCGTTTAAACGCTAAAATGCTATGATTTACGAGATCGCGGGTTTAAGAATTGATATTCAAAACAAATACGAATACACGGACGAATTTTGCAAGGAATACCTTTCCGAAGACCAAAGCTCGCCCGTGGATTTGACCGCCCGCGTATCGGAAAATGAATTTTTGGAAGAAAAGTCGCGTTCCGTCGGTTTTTCGGACGGATATATCGAAAATATCTGTCTTTATCGCAACATTTGCCTGCAAATTCCCTTGCGAAACTGTATGCTGCTGCACTGCGCGGTGATTGCCTATGAAGGAAAGGGTTATGCCTTTTTGGGGCGCAGCGGTACGGGTAAATCCACCCATGCAAAGCTTTGGAAAAAGTATTTATCCACGCCGCGCATGATCAACGGCGATAAACCTATTTTGGAGTATGCGGAAGGAGAATTTATTGCTCACGGTACGCCGTGGAAGGGCAAGGAACGCTGGGGAGAAAAAGCGTTTGCAAAGCTTTACGGGCTTTGTTTTTTGGAACAGGCAAAGGAGAATGCCATAGTCAAGCTTTCTCCCGCCGAAGCTTCTAAGCGGATATTTTTTCAAACGGTTATGCCGAAAGAAGAAAAGGGCGTGATTGCCACTTTGGAGCTGATTGACAAGCTTGTCAATACCGTTCCGTCGTATTTATTACAATGCAATATATCCGAAGGGGCTGTGAAAACCGCTTTTGAGAAATTAACGGGGAAAAAGTATGAAAATTAAGAATGGATTTGTAATCCGCGCGGTTGGCGGAGAATACGTTGTCGTGCCGGTAGGCGAGCGTACGAAAACTTTTCACGGCATGATCAATCTCAACGAAACGGGCGCGTTCATGTGGAATTTCTTTACGGAAGAACACAGCGTGCAAGAGTGCGTGGATGCGCTTTGCGCAGAATATGAAGTGGAACGGGCACAAGCGGAAGCGGACGTTTGCCAATTTATAGAAACGCTCAAAAAGAACGGTTTTTTGGAATGACGACAAGGGAAAAGGAATTTACAATCGAAGAAATCCTGACGCAGAAAGGGAAATACGTCGGTCCTACCGTTGGCAGCAGCATGGAGCCTATGCTGAAACACCGCCGAGATACCGTCGTCGTGCAAAAAAAGACCGCGCGTTTAAACAGGCTGGACGTGGCATTATATAAGCGCGGTGAGAATTATGTGCTGCACCGCGTACTCGAACCGATAGAAGGCGGTTACATTATCCGCGGGGATAACTGTTATGCAGATGAAACCGTGCCCGAAAACGCGGTAATCGGGGTATTGACAGAATTTTTCCGCAAGGATAAACATTTTCTTTGTGCGGACGAAAAATATCTTTCGTACGCAGAAAAAAGATTGAAACGGTACAAATACCGCCGATTTTTCTTTCGAGTAAAAAACAAAGGCAAAAACGCAGTGAAAAAGGTGCTGCGAATATTTGGGATTAAGAAATAAGACTATGGAAAAACAGGTTGCAAACGGACAAGCGAAGATTTGGTTGAAAAAAGAAACGCGCCCTTACCGCGCGCGTATCCTTTTTTTGGCGTTTCTTTCCGTTTTTGCAAGCTTGTTTTCCGTTTTATTCGCTTATACCGTCCGTTATCTTATCGACAGCGCGCAAAACGGCAAAGAACAGTGGTTGTGGATTGTGTCCGCGCTCTTGCTTGCTTTGCTCTTAATGCGCATTTTCCTTAAAACGGTCGAGCGCTTTTATGCGGAAAAATTGCGTGCCGATATGATCGCCCGCTTACGTGTAAAAACCTTTTCCAAGCTCTTACGGAGCGATTATGCCAAAGCGCAACGCTATCACAGCGGAGAATTGCTCACCCGTTTAACGACGGATATTCAAGAAGTGGCGGGGTATTCGATTAGCTTGCTTCCCGCGATTTTGGGTATGTCCGTTCAGCTTCTTGGGGTAATTTTGGCTCTTTTTACGCTCGATCCGCTCTTTACGGCGATTTTTCTCGTCGCGGGCGGGATGCTTGCGGGCTTGACGGCTCTGTTTAGAAAGCAGATTAAAAAACGTCAAAAAGAAGTCTTGAAGGCGGACGGGGAGTTCCGTTCTTTTATGCAGGAAAGCTTTTCTTCTTTAATTACCGTAAAGGCTTACGGTGCGGAAGAGGCGAGTATGCAAAAAGCGCAAACGCTTGCAGACGCGTATTATAAAAAGCGCATGCAAAGAAATATCCTTCGCTCCTTTATGAATGGGATATATTCTCTTTTAAGCAATTTTGGATTGATTTTTGCGGTGGTTTGGTGTGGTGTAAGCGTTCTCAACGGCAATAGGGATTACGGCTCGATCTTGTCGGCGATTTTGCTGCTCATGCAGTTGCATACGCCTTTGTCTTCTTTCTCGTCTATTCCGCCGGCATACTATGCACGCTTGGCAAGCGGAGAGCGCTTGGAAGAGATAGATTCGTTCCCCGAAGAAGAGATTTCTTGCGAACAGGATATCGCTGCGCTGTACAATTCGTTGCAGACGGTAAAAATAGAGAATTTGCACTTTGTTTACGATCGAGAGCCTATATTCACGGGTGCAAACGCTGCGTTTAAGAAGGGCGAGACCGTTTGTCTTACGGGTGCTTCCGGCGCGGGGAAGAGCACGTTTTTTAAGCTGTTATTGGGCGTTTACCAGCCCGTACAGGGTAACCTTACGATAGAAGGGGATTTTGATGCTCCTATCGCGATTACGGGCAAGGAACGCGGGTTATTTGCCTACGTGCCGCAGGGGAACTTCCTTTTTGCGGGGACGATTTATGAAAATCTTACCTTTTTTGTGCCCGATTTAGAGAAAAAGGGGTTATCGGAAAAGATAGACGGGGCTTTGAAGGTCGCTTGTGCGGAATTTGTGTACGACCTTCCCCAAGGTTTGCAAACGCAATTAACGGAACGCGGCGGGGGGCTCTCGGAAGGACAGCTCCAACGGTTGGCGATTGCAAGGGCGCTTTTGTCCGAACGTCCGATATTGCTTTTCGACGAAGCAACGAGCGCGCTGGATACGGAAACGGAAAAGAAGCTCTTGGAAAATATAGAAGGGCTGAAAGATAAGACGTGTTTAATCGTTACGCACCGTTTGGCGGCGCTTGAAATCGCGGATAGGGTGTTGGCGTTTGAAAACGGAAAAATACTGGAAAAAGCCGAGCGGTAAGCTTGGCTTTGTCATATTTTGCATAAAAAATGTAAATGTTTTTAAAAAACCTTAAAAATTTAGTGTAAAACGCTTGCTTTTTTTTATCGTATCATTTATAATAATAAAGCTTTCCAAAACTGCTGGTGTGGTGGAATTGGCAGACGCGCTGGACTCAAAATCCAGTGGTAGTGATACCGTGTGGGTTCAACTCCCACCACCAGCACCAAAACGGCGGGTTTTTGATCGAAAAACGGCCAAAAACCCTTCGTTTTTTGCATTGGCGCAGGTATCATTTTATGATTTTTGGGGAAGAAAATGGGGAATTTTACCCAATAAGGGCGATTTTGAATTGATTATCTTGACGAGTTTCGGAAATTCATTGGAGAGACGCCCGTTTGCGCTTTGAAGATTTTAGTGAAATGCGCCGAGTCGTAAAAACCTGTTCTGTTTGCAATTTCGGCAATGGAATAACCCGTATCCGTTAACAATTTTTTAGCGGCGTTAATGCGGATTTCGGTCAAGTAGGCAGACGGGGATTTTTTACAAAGTTCCTTAAATTTTTGGATAAAAGACGTTCTCGATAGATAGGATATTTTCATTAGATCCGAAATAGTGATTTTTTCATTATACCGCTCGTGGATATAAGATACGGCGTTCATAATCGCTATGTCTTCTTCAGGCGTACTGGATTCAACGGAAAAAGCATTTTCCGTATAGCTTTTGCAAATCAGCGTGATAAAAATCATAGTAAAATGACTTCTCATCAAAGACTCGAAGGAATCGTTATGATTTTCATAAGAGAGCATATTTTTAAGAATCCCGTTGGCTTTTTCGAATTGTTGCTTATTTAAGGAAAGATGTAAGGGTTTTTCAGACGAAGTACGCATAAGCGGTTCGGCACTGAAAAGCGCGAAAAAAGAGGGTAACTGCTGCAAATCGGTCATGTATTTATTC
Source organism: Candidatus Scatosoma sp. (assembly GCA_045542815.1). GTDB lineage: Bacteria > Bacillota > Clostridia > Christensenellales > Borkfalkiaceae > Scatosoma. The sequence goes on from JAZQLT010000080.1 coordinate 7,782, forward strand.
ATAAAGCTGTCGCTTAAAAGGATATGAAATACGTCAAATCCTTCTCCGCCCAAGTATCCGTGGCTTACGTGCGGGGGGATAACGAAGACGTCTCCGACTTTGGCGGGAATACGGTTTTCGTTTATGTAGTGCATGCCGCGTCCTTTCACAACGACGTTGATTTCGAAAAATTCTTGTTCGTGCATATTTCGACTGAAATTTTTTTCGATAAACGCCCAGACAATGTCCAGATGATTTTGGAAAAATTCGCTGTGGTAATAGTAATAATGGGGTTGTTTTTCTATTTTTTCGGGGAACATAATCGAATCTCCTTAAAAAAGATGATTTTACAAAGAAAAATGTATTATTATACATTTATTTTATCACATTATTTTGATATAATCAAGTAAAAGATTGTATTCTTTTACAAACAAATTTATTTTTAAATCTTTAGGAGGTAGAAAATGAAGAAAATCATGAGACGGATACTGTCGTTTATCGTCAGTTTTGCCATGTTAATTCCTATGGCTTCTTGTATCGTCGTACCCGGCGCAACAAGTTCGCCTTCGAATAGCTCGTGGGAAGACTCGTCGCGTAACGATTCATCCAACGATTCGTCCAATGATTCGTCGGACGATTCATCCAACAGTTCGTCCGGAGGCGGCAACAGTCAGGGAGGAGGAAATAGCGTGGACGTAAGCAAGTATTTAGTTGAAACGGATAAAATCCCGCTTAAGCTTCAATATGATGAAGAAACGCCGTTTATTAACGAAGGCGCACCCACTGCGTCGATGATGACGGGGCATGACAACGGTTGGCAGAATTGGTCGTTGCCTATCGGTAACGGTTATTTCGGGGCTAACGTATTCGGCAGAACGGAAACGGAAAGAATCCAGATTACCGAAAAAACCCTTTCCAATCCTTGGCAGTTCCCTTATTATAACGGTACGACGACGGAATATCCTGCAATCGGCGGTTTAAATAACTTCTCGGAAACGTACATCGATTTCAACCACACCAGCTCCAAGGTTCGTAACTACAACAGATATCTGGATTTGGAAACGGCTATTGCGGGGGTTACCTACGATTATAACGGCGTAACCTATACCAGAGAGTATTTTACTTCCTATCCCGATAAAGCGTTGGTTATTCGTCTTGACGCGAGCAATAGCGGTGCGTTAGGGTTTACTTTGCGTCCTACGATCCCGTATGAGCAGACCCATATGAATCCGACCTATCAAGACGGGTTCTCCAAAACGGGACAGGTAACTTCTACCGTTCAAAACGGCGTAGGGCAAATTGAGCTCACGGGTAAACTTGGGTTCTACGACGTAGATTTCGTTGGTTATTACAGAGTATATACGAACGGCGGTACGGTAACGGCTTCTACGACGCAGCATAAGTATTACGATACGGACGGTACGCCGCATACGGATACGGACGGTACTATCGTAGTAGATGGTGCAACGAGCGCGTACATCGTCGTTACGCTTGGTACGGACTATGAGCTTTCGAGTGAATTCTTCACCACGGGGCAGTTCGATAGAAATAAACCCACCAATAAAACGACGCTTGCAAACGCAAAACAAAAAGTGAACAAATACCTGAGTGCAATCAACGCGGGTATTTCTAAAAAATCGTATGAAGAAGCGTATCAATACTTGAAAGAAAGACACCTTGAAGATTATCAAGAGCTCTTCGGCAGAGTAACCTTAGACTTGAATTGCGACAGTGCTGACTACGCTCTTATGACGAACGATTTGTTGGCGAAATATAACAGGGGTGTACATAGCTCTTATTTGGAAGCGCTCTTGCTTCAGTACGGTAGATATTTGATAGTAGCGTCTTCGCGGCCCGGAACGCTTCCTGCAAATCTGCAAGGTGCATGGAACTGCTACAATACGCCCGCTTGGTCGAGTGGTTATTGGAACAATATCAACGTTCAGATGAACTATTGGCATGCATTCAGCACGAATGTTGCCGAAACCTTCGAATCTTACGTTGAATACAACGAAGCATACATGAAAGCAGCGGAACAAAACGCTACTTGGGCAGTAGAAACGTATAACCCCGATATGTTAAAGCAAGACGGCGGCAACGGCTGGACGCTGAGCGTTGCTTCCAACCCCTTCTTCTTGAATGCGGACCGTTCTTGCGGTAACATGGGCTTTACGACGCAGTTGTTCTGGGATTACTATCAGTTTACAAAAGATCCCGAAATCTTGGAAAAGGTTTACGACGTATTGGTGAACGCAGCAAGATACGTTACCAAGTGCGTTAAGGAATACGACGGTAAGTATCTCGTTGAACATTGCGACTCTCCCGAAATGTACGTAAACGGTCAGTGGTATTACACCACGGGTACTACGTATGCGCAAACCTTGGCATATCTGAACAACTATGCTGCTTTGGAATGTGCAAAGGATTTGGGTATCGATATTGAAGATTCGGCTGTCCTTTCTCAATCTGATAAGACAATTCTCAGAACGATTTTGAACCAAATCGATAAATACGATCCCATCAACA
>JAZQLT010000081.1:0-5862 GCA_045542815.1 Candidatus Scatosoma sp.
CGCGATCACGTCCGCGCGCGCTTGAATGAGCGCTTCGATACGCTCCATGGTATTTGCCGCCGTACCGACCGCTGCACCTACGAGCAATCTGCCGTTTTCATCTCTTGCGGAGTTGGGATACTGAATGGATTTTTCAATATCCTTAATGGTAATCAAGCCCTTCAAGTAGCCGTCTTTATCTACGATGGGCAATTTTTCGATTCTGTGCTTACCGAGAATTTTCTGCGCTTCCGCAAGCGAAGTGCCTTCGGGCGCGGTAACCAGCCCCTTTTTCGTCATGATATTGGAAATGGGCTGTTCGTAATTGCTTTCAAAGCGCAAATCACGGTTGGTCAAAATCCCTACCAGCTTACCCTCTCTCGTGATGGGCACGCCGCTGATACGGTATTTCTCCATAAGCGCCACTGCGTCTTTTACAAGATTGTCGGGCGCAAGGAAGAACGGATCGGTGATAACGCCGTGTTCGCTGCGTTTTACCTTATCCACGTGCGACGCCTGTTCTTCGATCGACATATTTTTATGTATGATACCCAAACCGCCTTCGCGCGCCATTGCGATCGCCATGCGGCTTTCCGTAACGGTGTCCATTGCCGCACTGATCAAGGGCAAATTCAATTTGATCTTGTCGCTAAGCTGCGTTCTGAGATCCACCTGCGCGGGCAATACGCTCGACGCCTGCGGGATCAAAAGCACGTCGTCGAACGTCAAACCTTCTTTTACAATTCTGCTGCTCATATATAAGTCTCCTTATGTGGGTAAAAAGTTTTTCCTAAGATATGGCTGTGTTGCAATAAACGGTTGATTAGCAAGCAATCTTTGCGCGCGGTTTGACGAGAACAAATGCAAGCAAGACAAGCATTGCGCAAGGGCGCATACCCGCTGTGGTATGTAACCGAGCAAATATGCGCTGTATTGCACAGCATTTTTCCGTCAAAAACCAACCGAGTGTTGGAACAGAGCCTTTACAATAAAGAAAATGGACAATTTCGCCGTTTTTTGCGAACTATCCATTTTGCTCATCTACCAGCCCAAGCACCTGTTCAAAGTACGCTCTGTCCTGCGCGGAGAGCGTAGCCTGTGCTTGCATCTGTTTCATTTTCCCTTCTATCAGCGCAACCGTTGCGCCGTCCTTATCCCCTATCGCTGTGTACAACACCGCGACAACCGCATTGTTCTTCGGAAAAGCGGCATTCTCGCCCTGAAAGGTCAGCTCGAACGCGCGGTTTACCGCTTCCGATTTTTTATCCTGTTCGTACATCGCTACGCATACCTGCCCGTAAACGTACTGGTCGTACGTCATGGTTACGGACGCAGGCAACTGCTCGTTTTTCTCCGCGCAATAGTGCGCGAACTCGTCGTCGGCAAGCAATTTTTCTCCGCAAAACTCAATTTTTTCGTAATCTTCCATACCGATTGCAACGTCCGTTGCGTACGCGATATAGTAGATATCCCCGCTTCGTTTGTACGCGCGCTTGCCGTACCAGACGCTCGATGTGTCCATGCCCAAGTCGTAGGAAAAGTGCATGAGTGTGGAAGGAAACCCCAAGACAAGCACTGCCGTCATCAACGCAATTAGGGAGACAATCGCAAGGAGCGTGCTCAAAAATGCTCTGAGAATGATTTTATCCACGCCCATATACCACTCCTCCCAGTTTATTTATATTATTTTAACATATTAAAATAAAAAAAGCAACTGTATGAACAAAATTTATTCGGTATGTTTAAGAGTTTTTTTTAATATAATGGACTATGAAAACTTTTGTCCCTTTAAAAAATAAGTTTTTACGCCCGATTTGGCTTTTGGCTCTTGTTTGTGCGCTTGCTCTCCTTGGCGGGTGCACGAAAAACGTGGAGTATTTCGACTACGTTTCCGAACTCAGAAGTAATATCTTCCTTGCGGAAGCGGACGGATTTTCTCTGCGCGTTTACGCCGTAAGTAAAGAAACGCCCTACCTTGCCGACGGCGTTCCAAACGAGTGCTCCACCCGCTTGGAAGCGTACATGGTAGCCCCCGAGGGGGATAAAACCTGCAATATTTCCCTTTCTTTGGGCGAGAATACCTACGGGGGAGAAATGTCCTACGACAACGTAAAAGCGGAGTATTATTTCTCCTGTACACTCGACGTTTCCGCCGAGCGGGAGCTACCCTTTGAAATCGAATACGGCGAGCAAAAGCACACCCTTTGCGCCCGCTCCGTTTTGACGGAAGACACACTCGCGCCCAAGAGCGTTTTAAAAAATCTTGAACGGGAAGAAAGCGAGCTTTTTACTTCCTTGACGGACAAATACGGGTTTGCAGGGGAAATTTATCTACGCTTACTCTACGAAGACGCCCCCTATTATTACGTAGGCTTGATCGAGCGAAACGGAAACGTGCATGCCTTTTTGGTCAACGCAAAAACGGGCAAAGTTTTAGCCAAGAGAACGTCTTAACACAAAAACGCTCCGACCTAAGTCGGAGCGTTTTCTATCTATTCGTTATTCTTCTACGGCAACCGCGTCTTCCGCCTGTACGCCTTCCGCGTTCGCCACGGGGACGGCTTCCACCTCTTCCGTTTTAGCTACGGGAGCGGTTTCTTCCTTTTTGGTTTCGGGCATTTGAATAAACTCTTCAACGCATACGCCGTCCGTCAAGATGACATCCACGTTCTGCGCACCCGTGTTGCAAAGCTCCTTAATCAAGCTCTTAGCAAGCCCTGCGTCGTTGGCAACGATCTGCACCTCGTGTCCTGCCAAGCAAGCGATATCCGCTTGCTCCATAATATTGGCGATGATGCCCTTTTGTTCCCCTTTTTTGTTCAGCTTCTTATTCTTTTTCATGGCAAATCTCCTATTGCTATATACTATCATTTTAACGCAAAAAAACGTATTTGTCAATACTTTAACGAAAAGTTACTTGGTCATTTTTTCCTGTTTTACTTTATGATCGATGATATGGCGGGAAGCGAGCTCGTCTTGCACTTCTTCCACCGTAATTCCCATCTCCGCCATTAAAACGAGCACGTGGTAGGTAAGATCGGCAATCTCGTAGATCGTTTCCTTTTTATCGTTGGCTTTGCCCGCGATAATGACTTCCGTACACCCTTCCCCTACCTTTTTCAAAATTTTATCCACCCCTTTTTCAAACAAATAGGTAGTGTAAGACCCTTCGGGGCGCTCGGTTTTTCTTTGCAAGAGCAGCGCATACAGCCCGCGCAGACTAAATTCGTGGCGTTCCTCATCGATATACAGCGGCTGGAAGAAACAGCTTTCCGCGCCCGTATGGCAAGCGGGGCCGTCCTTTTCTACCTTGACCACGAGCGCGTCCTTATCGCAATCCGCGGTGATAGACACCACGTGCTGATAGTTCCCGCTCGTTTCTCCTTTGCGCCACAGCGTTTGGCGGCTTCTGCTGAAAAAGCAGGTTTTTCTTTCTTTTAAAGTAATTGCCAAGCTTTCTTCGTTCATATAGGCGAGCGTGAGCACTTCTTTACTCTTTGCGTCCGCTACGATTGCGGGAATAAGCCCTTTTTCGTCAAATTTCAAATCTTTAATTTCTATCATACCTTTCACCTTTTATATCCGTACGTTGATATTGTTTTCACGGAGCGTTTCTTTTAAATCGCGCAACGAGACTTCGCCGAAATGGAACACGGATGCGGCAAGCCCTGCGTCAATATCGGGAATTTCCTTGAACAGATCGATAAAATGTCCTTTGCTGCCCGCGCCGCCCGAAGCAATGACGGGCACTTTTACCGCCGCGCAGACTTCCTTTAAAAGCTCGATATCAAAGCCTTTCTTTACCCCGTCCGCATCCATGGAATTGACCACTACCTCGCCTGCGCCTTCGCCGACGCAGCGCTTGATCCATTCGATCGCCTTTAAGCCCGTATTCTCTCTGCCGCCCTTGGCAAACACGCAAAATTCACCGTTGACACGCTTGATATCCGCGGAAATTACCACGCACTGATCGCCGTATTTTTTCGCCGCTTCGCCGATTAGCGCAGGGTTGGCGATTGCGCCCGAATTGACGCTGACCTTATCTGCGCCGCAGGAAAGCACCCGTTCGAAATCCGCCGTCGTACGGATTCCGCCGCCCACCGTCAGGGGAATAAACACCGTTTTCGCCACTTCGCGGAGCACGTCGGTGAACAGTGCTCTGCCTTCCGCGGAAGCGGTGATATCGTAAAATACCAACTCGTCCGCCCCGCCGTCCGAATAGAATTTAGCAAGGTCCACAGGCGACGCCACTTCGCGCAGGCCTTCAAAATTGACTCCCTTAACCACCCGACCGTCCTTGACGTCCAGACAGGGGATAATACGCTTCGTTATCATTTTGCCACCTCGATTGCCTGCGATAGATCGATCGCGCCGATATAGTACGCTTTGCCCACGATCGCGCCATATACCTGCATGGACGAAAGCGCCCTGATATCTTCCAGCGACGATACCCCGCCCGAAGCGATCAAATCCAACGCGTATTTTTCGCTGAGCTCTTTATACAGAGCCAAGTTGGCGCCCTTCATTGCGCCGTCCTTGGAAATGTCCGTACAAATGACGGTCTTGACCCCCAAGGCTTGCATTTTTTCAAAAAACGCGTGGGCGGTATAATCGGATTTTTCTTTCCAGCCTTTGATTGCGATCTTTCCGTCCGCGATATCCGCGCCGACGGCAATTTTTTCTCCGTATTTTGCAAGCGCCGCTTTCAAAAATTCTTCGTCCGTTACGGCGGAAGTACCCAAAATTACGCGGTTTGCGCCGCTATTAAGATACTTTTCTACCGTTTCCAACGAGCGGATACCGCCGCCCGTTTCGATGAACAGGCTCGTTTCCTTTGCAATACGCTCCACCACTTCCAAGTGTGCGGGCGTGCCTTTTTCCGCGCCTTCCAAATCCACGATATGGATATATTTTGCGCCCTGTCTTTCAAAGTCTTTCGCCACAGACACGGGGTCTTCGCTATATACCGTCATCTGCGCATAATCGCCCTTGTAGAGCCGAACGGCTTTGCCGTTGTATAAATCGATTGCGGGAAATATTTTCATTCTTTTTTCTTTCTCTCTTATTTAGTCTCGCAAAAAGCGCGCAGGATCTTCAAGCCCACTTCCCCGCTTTTTTCAGGATGAAACTGACATCCGAACACATTGTCCTTTTCCACCGCTGCCGTCAGGAATTTGCCGTATTCCGCCGTCGCGATTACGCTGTCCTGACACTTATCTGCATAATAGGAGTGCACGAAATACACGTGCTCTCCTTCCTTGCAATATTTCAAAAGCTTGCTCGGCTTTTCCATATGCAAAGCGTTCCAGCCGATATGCGGAATTTTTAAATTTTCATCGATATACCCCTGCATGGGTACGACTTCGCCCTTTAAAATCCCCAGCCCCGTATGTTCGCCGTATTCAAAGCTCTTTTCAAACAAAAGCTGCATACCAAGGCATATTCCCAAAAGCTGCTTCCCCTTTTGCACTTCCTTGATCAGCGTTTCGCCAAGCCCCGTTTCACGGAGCTTTTTCGCCGCATCCGAAAACGCGCCTACACCCGGAAGCATGATTTTATCGGCGCTTTCAATGACTTTTTTATCTGCCGTTACCACCGCTTCCGCACCGATACGGGCAAAGGACGAGCGAATGGAAAATAAATTCCCTACGCCGTAATCTACGATCGCTATCATTAAAGCACCCCTTTGGTGGACGGAATTTCGTCCTTGCGCTTTTCGTCGATGGACGTTGCTTTCCCAAGCACACGCGCCGCCGCCTTGAACGCGCCTTCGATCAGGTGATGGGAGTTTTTCCCCGCCAGCTGGGTAAGGTGCAGGGTGATTTTGGCTTCTCTCACGAACGCCGCGAAAAACTCCTCGCAAAGCTCCGTATCAAAATCTCC
>JAZQLT010000082.1:0-16972 GCA_045542815.1 Candidatus Scatosoma sp.
ACAGAACGACATGGCTACGATCCGACTTGTTAACTACTTCTTCGTTCAAGCCAAGGTTGAGGATCGTGTCCATCATACCGGGCATCGAAGCGCGTGCGCCCGAACGTACGGATACGAGCAAGGGGTTTTCCTTGTCGCCGAATTTCATACCGCAGATCTTTTCCATCTTTTCAATGTATTCCATGATCTCCGCCTGAATGTCGGGGTTGATCTGTCTGCCGTCTTCGTAATACTGCGTACAAGCCTCCGTAGAAATCGTAAAGCCCTGGGGAACGGGAAGACCGATGTTGGTCATTTCCGCAAGGTTTGCACCCTTACCGCCGAGGATATTACGCATCTGTGCATTGCCTTCCGTGAAGAGATAGCAATATTTCTTTGCCATAATTTATTTCCTCCAAATTGATTTTTTTCTTTTCGTTGACTGTAACCGCGCCGCCCGCCCTAAAAGGGCGCAAAAAAGGCTTTGCGTTTTTTTCCATATTCCATTTTAATATAATTTGAAAGAAATATCAAGCTTTCAAACCCCTTTTTTGAATTTTTTTCGAAAATCTCTTAATTTTTTTTCTTTTTTTCCTTTTATTCCTGCCAATGCATTAAGTCAATCACTTTCTTTTTTCTGCGATAAGCGTATTCCACCGCCATCGCCGCGCCGCCCCAACTGTGGCGCACTCCCGAAAGAATATACTCTGCCCGATCCACCATCATCTTGTTCGTTTCGATGATTGCATATCGCGGGGGCACCCTTCTTTCTAATAAATACAACGAATCGTCAAAATAAGACGGGGTATATCCGTCCTGCTCTTTGGGAATAAACGAATATATCAACGTAAGCCGTATCTGCGAATATTCTGCCTTTAACCCGCAAACAATTCTCGCGCAAGTCCAATCAAAATTCCCGCGCCCGCCCGCATAAAACTGCGTTACCCCTTCTTTTTCTATAAGCTTCCTTATTTCCCGCTCTAATACAGGTTCCAATTCCCTGTAATCCCACTTTCCATGCCCAAAAAACGCACAAGATTTCATACCTGCTCCACCACCTGTGATTGATATTAAAAATATACATCATTTAGTGGTGTATGTCAATACTTTTACATCATTTTCAGATATATTTTATTTGTATGGAAATTGCAAAAAAGATAGGCAACAATTTAAAGGAAGCCCGTAAATTCAAGGGTATGACGCAAGCACAGACTGCGCAAATCTTGCATATGACACAGCAGCAGTACAGTAGATTTGAAAACGGGATTTACGAGTTAAATTACAATGAAATTCTTACCCTTTGCGAGTTATACGAAATTACCCCCAACGAACTGTTTAATATACAATAAACCCCGACGGCTGGAAGCACGTCGGGGCTCATTTTTTATTTATTCGTTATTTAGCCATTCAAGACTGAATTGAACCAGTCTCAAAGCAGTCTTTTCCGTATATTTTGTTAAATGCGTTCTTGTAGTATGTCGATACGACTGCACCCGCCTTTCCCAAAATCTATCGAAAAATCCTTGCTTTGAGATGCGAGCAGTTTTTCATGAGCTGATTTTGGATTAGACAAGGCGAGCTTCGTAGTCAATACACGCGTATTGTCAAGAAGCTCAACGCAGTATTGGGCGAAATCAGCCATGCAAAACCTGGTTCAATTCAGTCTTGAATGGCTATGCAAATCCGCGGGGATATTTTCCGCGTGCTCCACTTCGTGATTTTGCATTTCGTCCGTCAAGCGTTCCTTTTGCACTTTTCCGCAAAGCCGATCGAGCAAAAAACCGAACTGTAACCCTAAAATCAACACAACCAAAACCCCCAGCAAATACGCAACGAGCGTTGCCTCGAACGTGCCGAACAGGTCGAAAAAGTAGATAGAATACCCGCCGTAAGGGTTCATTTGGAAATTGCTCTTATGGAAGAAATAATTTAACATCACACCGAAGCCGATGACGGAATACATAAAGACAGCCGCTTTGCCTAAGGTACGCAGCTCCGCTTTCACTTGTCCCGTTAAGATGAGATAGATACCGAAAAGGGACGCGAGCATATGGCACAGCGCTTCGCCCGTATAGAGCAGGGTCGCTTCGGTTTTATAATTGAACAGGTAAGAATGTTCGGGGCTGACGAACAACGCAATGAACATACCCACCCATAAGAATGCGATTGCCGAAAAGGTGTAGTCCTTTACTTTATCGTTCATAATCAAGGTAAACGGAATGACGGTGAATATCATAGGACTGATATTCCCCAGCGTTTGAAATCCGTTTTCCAACCAACCGTGCCGATACATGCCTATATTCCAAATAAAATAGAATATGACGTCCACGATTACAAACACGGTATTGAAAATTTTTGTATTGATATGCTCTCGATAAAAGCAAATCAGGGTGAGACTGACGAAGAATACCGACGCCAGAATACCCAGCACAAGCATCATATCCATACTGCGTTTGCCCCTTTCTTATTTCTCCTCTTTCTCTACGTCTTCATTTTCATCTTCTACAGGGTCAACGTATTCCCAAACGATTTCCACGCCGCCCCCTTTAAAGTCCGCCGCCCAGCCTTCGGGCTTTTCTTCTTCTTTGATATATGCGTAAATAATCAGTTCCACTTGGTCGAACGCGTTACTCCCGATTTCTTTCAAGCTTTCGGGCAAGACGATCTCTTTCAGCTCGCTACAACCCGCAAATACGCCCGCACCCATGCGCTCTAAGTTTTCGGGCATTGTAACGCTCGCAAGCGAAGTACAACCCGCAAATACGTTATTCCCCATGCTCTTCAAGTCCGTGGGCAAAACGATTTCTTCTAAGTTCACACAGTCTTTAAACACGTCGTTCCCCATGGTTACGACCGTAGAAGGCATTTCGATAGAAGTCAATCCCGTGCACCCTGCAAACGCGCCGTCTTCGATCGTCAAAATACCGTCCAACAGGTGAATGCGCGTAATCCCCGTGCAATTCGCGAACGCACCCGCCTGAATGCCGAGCACCTTCTTTTCACCGTGGTACGCACCGATATACACGTCCCCCGTCAAGCCGTCAAAGCACCCCGAGATCAGGCAATAATTGCTCTCTACGCCGTCGGGATCGGTGGTGTATTCGATACCTTCCGTCGTTTCGTATTCCCAGATTGCCTTGATTACGAGATCGCGGGTAACCTGCCGATAGGACGCGCTCCACGTCAAGAAATAGCACCCGTCCTTGGTTACGGTGGGCGGGTTCGCGTTTTGACCTTGGGTAACTTTTTGCACGGTGTCGCCCGAAAGCAACGTACCGCCGTTTAAGTCAAAGGTAACGGTATGCACCTTTTTCCCCGCGAAAAAAATCAAAAGCAACATCACGGCGATGGCGATAAATTCCACACCTAAGATAATTAACAGTTTTACTCTTTGCTTTACTTTCATAATATCTTCTCCTGCAAAGGACTTCTTTCATTGTATCATATCCTACGCGTTTTGACAATAGAAAAAGCGGAATTTCGTCAAATTTTCATTTTAAAAGCCCTGCCGTATCGCGGCAGGGCTTTAAAGATACGGTTTTTTTTATTTTTCCGTTTTAGGCAAAAGGATAAGCGCAGATAACGCGCTGATCGCGCTCGCGAAGATAAACAAAACCCCGAATATGCCGATAAGGAAGGTAACGAAGGGTTTTCCCGCTTCGGCGTGCCATACGAAGGTGATCCCTTCGTCCGTTACGAAATGAAAGAAAAAATACGCCACGGCAAGCACGAACAAACCGATTGCGAGATTGATTAGGGAAAATTTGTATAAGGTCTTTCTGTTCATAATACTTCTCCTTTGTTTTTGGACAGACAAACAAGCGTTTTCACGTGCTTGGTCTGCGGAAACATATGTCCCCTTGCGGGCAAGGGAATGTATGTTCGTCTCGCGCCGACGGCGGACGCAAGCACTTCAAACTCCCGTCCCCGTTGTTTCTCAACGCATAAAAATTTCAAAATCGCCCTGCTCGTATGCGAGCACACGGTCGGGCGTTTTGCAATTTTTTATTATGCCTTGCGCGCAAGGCATACGAGAGTTTCCACGTGCTTGGTCTGGGGGAACATATCGTACGGCTGAATACGGCTGATTTCGTAATATCCCGAAAGCGTTTCTCCGCCCAAAAGCCCCGTATAAGCGGGGTTTTTCACAAGCTCGCCGTCTTTCTCTATCAACCGCCCCGTCAAAATTCCTAAATCTCTTGCCAGCGTTGCGGGGTTACAGCTAATCAAGGTCAGCTCTTCAATCCCGCTCTCCAACAGCGCCTTGCATACGCTTCGCGCAATGCCCGCTCTCGGCGGTTCTAAAATCAGGCGCAGTTTTACGCCTTTTTCCCTTTCCAACACGGCGGGCAGGGGCTCTTCCACGTACCCGCAGATATTCGTCATGTTTTCCAGTCCGTTTTTCCGCTTTAACGAGTCGGCGCAGCGGGAAGCTTCTTGTTCCAGCTCGATACCGTACACCCGCTTAGCTTTCCTTGCCAGCATGGCAGTCAAAAGCCCGCCGCCCGAATACGCGTCGATTACCACTTCGTCCCCGTCCTTGCATACCGATTTCAAAGCGTCCTTATACAGCTTGGTACGGACGTTTTCGTTTACCTGCAAGAAAGTTACGGGCCCTGCCGCATAGCGAATACCCTGCTCCACCGCGTCAAAAAAGCCCCTACCATGTACGAGTTGAAACTCTTTTCCGAAAATTACGTTGGTGTCTTCATCGTTAATATTCAGATAGAGACAAAATTCAAAAAAGGCACGGGAAAGCAACTCGATAAGGTACGGAATTTTAGGCAAATCGCGTTTTGCCGTTACGATTGTGATGATGTATTTCCCGCCGATCTCCCGCGCGACGATATGGCGGATTGCGCCCGTTTTGTCTTCTTCGCTATATCCTTTCACCCCGCAGTCTGTCATGTACTGCTTGACCGTTGCAATCAAGCGTTCCGCCCAAGCGGGGTGAATGGCGCACGCGCTTACGGGGATAATGCGGTGGCTGTGTTCGGCATAAAACCCGATCACGCTTTCCCCGTTTTTATCCACCCCCACGGGAATCTGTAATTTATTACGGTAGCCGTAAGGAGAATCGCTCTTGACGGCAACGGGCACTTCTATGTTCAGGCCTGCGATCTTGCGCAAAGCGTCTTTGACGACCGTGCTTTTGTACGCAAGCTGCGCGTTATACTCTATATGTTGCAAACAGCACCCCCCGCAACGGAGCGCGACGGGGCATTTCTCACGCACCCGATCTTCCGCGGGTGTGATGATCTCTTCCACTTTACCGTAGCCGATATTGCCTTTGACTTTCAGCACTTTAAAGCGCACCCGTTCGCCAGGTAAACAAGCAGGCACGAAAAAGGTGATCCCCTCGTGCCTGATTATGCCTTCTCCGTTCGTGCCCAAACCGTCCGTTACGGCGCAAACGATATCGTTTTTCTCTATCATATTCTCTTCCTCTGCCTTACTTTTTGGTGATCCGTTTCACGAGCATATTGACCGCAAACCGCCACTTATACATCATATAATCATAAGCGATAAAAAACAGCGTACCCCCGATGAGAATGATGGGTAAAATATACTGATCTACGAACGGTATCGTAGTCGTCATGCCAAAGACAAACCGCCAAATCAAATACATGGTGCCGTCAAACCACAAAGCTTTGAGCCCGCAGGCTACCCAGCGATTGAGCTTCGTTTTTAATTGCAATTCGTTGACGAGCGGGTGCAAGCCGAAAAATAAAATAAACGGCAAAAGATCGAAAAACCCCGCGGCATTGAAAATGAGCGATAACACGCAGGTTGCAATGTATGCAAGCGCGTAGCCCACGTAGCTTTTCTTGGCGAGCGGCATCATCAATGCGATGCATCCGAACAGGTAGCCTGTAAAGAGCAAAAACGTCGAATATATGCCGACCGTCAGCATGAGCGTTGCCAGCGCACACGCGAGCGCAGACAGTGCAATTTCGTAAGCGGAGATTTTCTTCATGGGGTTAAGCGCGATCCTTCGCCGTGGTAATAGACGCAATCAATTTGCGGCGAATTGTTCCATTCTTATTTTTATATTTTATATACAAATCATCGGCAAGCGAACCCGTTTTGTTCAATATTTCCAACCAATAATCCGTTTCATAACATTCCTTTAATGCAATTTCCATCTTATTGATAAAATCTGCACGACTTTGCGCGTATTTTGCTTCATACACGTTTGCCCCAATCGAAGAGCAAGAGCGCAGCAGTTGATTGACAAAAACAGACTTTCCTTTTAAAGTATCGCAAAATAAAGTTATTTCAATCGTCAGTTCTACCGCTAAATCCTTAATACTCTTTTCGTCCATAATTCCCTTATTTGCGATATACTCGCTTCGCTCGTGCGATATAATTAAATACTTAATTGCGATATAGCTCGCTTCGCTCACTGCGATATGATATAAATCTTTCCACCACGCCCGAAGGGCATATCGCATCGAAGATATATCGCACGCACCGCGTATATCGTAAATCTTGCGAAGATTTATATCGCTGCCGATAGGCGACGCCTATCGGCATTACCTACAACCGCAGCAAAGATTAAACAAACAATTTACACAAAGATACGTGTAACAACAGGAAATGCAATCCGAACAAGCGTTCCCGCCCATTTGATCGTCGTGCATGGGTGCACCGTTTGCGTAAGGGTTTTGGCTCTGCTGGTTGTACGCCTGCTGCTCGTATTCGTTTTTGGCGTTCATTTTTCCGTATGCAGAACGGTATTTTTGGTTTTCGGGGTCCATTTGCATGGCGATTTCCAGCTGTTTCTTGCTGTCGTTCGTCCAGTTCTTTTTATAGAACACCACCGCCTGCAAATAATGCCATTCCGCACTGCGTTCATTAAAATCGTCCAAAAGCGCCTGTGCTTCGGATACTTTGTCTTGCTTTAACAGCTCGGAAATTTCTTCAAACGAGCTCTGCCCTTCGGTGTTTTTCCTTTGTTCCTTGCGGGAAGCGATGATTTCCGCATAAGCGACTTCCAGTTTCGTCAAAAGACGAGCCGCTTCGTTGCCCGCTTCGCCGTCCAGCCAGCGGTCTTCTTTCGCTCTCTCCTTCATCTCTTCGTAGCGCGCTTTGATTTCTTCGTCGCTCGCGCTCTCGCTTAAACCCAGCAATTCGTAATATTCTTTCATTCTCTATACTCCGTTTCGGCAATTGCCGAACTTATCTTACTTAGTTTCTGTTTTTTTCTTGCTTTTATCCCCGTTGACGCCGCAGCCGTTCATGATCCGCCGCGTCATCATCGGCAAGCCCCTTAAAAGGATATTGTCCGATAAATCACGGTTAAAGTGAAAGGAGATTTGCGATAAACTCTCCCGAATATCAAAGAACAGCGCGTGGAATACAAATTCGATTTCTTTGCCGTTTTCACCCGCAAGCATCGCCTTTCTGCTCTCCCCGCCGTAGGCGAGCGCAAACGGATTGTACGCGCCCTTTTTCAAGTCTTTATCGTAATCGTCCAAAGCGTCGATAAGGTATATCCACTTCCCAAGCGAATAAAAAAGCTTTCTCGTATGCTCGGTGGCTTTCTCCTGCAAGGCGTAATCGGAAAACTCGGAGAGCATGCTTGCCGTGGCGTCTGCCGCACGGTCTAAGCTGTCCGCGCCCGCTTTTTCCGCTTGCTCTTGCTTTGCGAGATTTTCCCGCACGATCCTTTCAATTTCGGGGTATTTCTTCTTCGCGCGGGCGAAGCCTTTTTTAAACCAAAAGCGTTTCCCCCTGCCGCGGTCCCCGTCCGCGATATCATCCGTATATTTATAATACACCAGCACAGTGTTAAGCGCACCGAGCTGTCTTGTCAGCTCATCTACCGCCGCCATTTGGCGGGAACGGATACAGTGCGTTAAACAATGGCTCTTTTCGATAGTTACGTCCTGTCCCGCGATATTGTGCAAAAGCACGGAAAAGAAGGTAACGTCATAGGAAAGCCCCATGCGCGCAGGCTGCCCGCAGACTTCGGCAATCCCCTTACACACGCCGCAATACATCGCACGATACAGATTGTCGTCTTTTATAAACAAATACGGTGTATCCGCACGAACGTATCCAAACACGGCTTTTCTCCTTTATCCGATTATACCATATCCTATAAGTAAAGGCAATTTAAGGAAACCGCCCTTTCTTATTCTTCACAAGAAATGACGGTTTTCTTCACATATTTAACAAAAATTATTCCTTATCGGGCATAGGGACGATTTCCCCGTCCGCAAAGCGCAAAATAAGCTCGGACATTTTTCCCAAATCGTTTGCCACCACCGTCTTAAAGCGCAAGGGACGGTAGCGAAGCTCCATAAGGCTCTTGGGCGGCTTCATCGCCGTCAAAAGGTTCAATCTCTTAATTCCCTTAAAGCTATCCTTAACGTCGTTGCCCGACAGCGCGTAGAGTACGTCCTGCGGGAACTTATACGGATTCGCCGTAGAAAGTACGACGGAAGGCGTTTTGTCTTTTTCGTTCTCTTTAAGACACGCTTCTTTATATTTCATCTGCACGGACAGCGCAACGCCCGTATGGGTGTCCATGGCATAGCCGTATTCTTCAAAAACCTCGTACATGGCTTCGATCGTATCGTCTTCCGACGCAAACCCGCCGAAAAATTCCGCGTCCAAAATCGCTTTTTCTTTTTCCGTGATAGAGTATTCCTTCTTTTCGGCAAGCGATTGCATACGCTCGGCAGTAAGCTCGGCGTTTCTTCCGCTGATTTCAAAGAGCAATCTTTCCAAGTTAGAGGATACCAAAATATCCATAGACGGAGACATGGTACGGTGGAAATTGCGTTTTACGTCATATACGCCGTCCTTGAAGAAGTCCGCAAGCACCTTATTACGGTTGGAGGCACAAACGAGTTTTCTTACGGGTAAGCCCATCTGTTTTGCATACCAGCCCGCCAAAATATCGCCGAAGTTGCCCGTGGGGACTACGAAATCGATCTCGTCCCCCATTTCAATTTGACGGGAAGTGAGCAAATCCACGTACGACGAAAAATAATACGCGATCTGCGGCGCAAGCCGACCGAAGTTGATAGAGTTCGCGCTCGAAAGACGCACTCCTTTTTCCGCAAGCTTTTCATTAAACTCTTTGGAAGCAAACAGGCGCTTTACCGCGCGTTGACAATCGTCGAAATTGCCTTTCACCGCGGACACGCATACGTTGTTTCCGTCCTGCGCGCACATTTGCAGACGCTGCATTTTTGCCACGCCTTCATCGGGGAAGAACACCGCTACCTTGGTACCGGGCACGTCGCGGAAGCCTTCCAACGCCGCTTTGCCGGTATCCCCGCTCGTTGCCGCGAGAATGAGAATATCGTCGTTCACGCCCGTAACTTCGCAGCTCTTTTTCAAAAGATAGGGAAGAACGGTAAGCGCCATGTCCTTAAAAGCGCAAGTGGGGCCGTGGAAAAGCTCTAAAACGTACAACCCTTCTTCCCCGTCGATCTTGACAAGGGGTACGGGGTCGTCGCCTTCAAAGGACGAGTACGCTTTTTCGCAAATCTCCTTTAAATAGTCCGCGCCAAGCTCTTCGGCAAGGTATTTGCCAAGGACGAACGCCGCGCGTTCGGGATAGCTCATCTCCGCCATGCTCTCTATTTCTTCCTTAGATACCTTGGGGAAAGTTTCGGGAACGTACAACCCCCCGTTTTTCGCCAAGCCCTGTACGATCGCTTGCGCGCCCGTTACTCTTTCGCCGCCTCTCGTGCTGATAAAATACATATCCGTTTACCTACCTTACTGGATTTTCGTGAATACTTCCGCTTCAAAGCTTGTCCTTTTTCTTTTGCGCAAGCTTTCAAACGCGCAAAACAGGCAGTCTTCGACCGCCAAGTTTTTAAATCTTCATTTTTCCCTTTATCATTTTTAAGAAACGGCGGGGAAAAGCTTTTCCCCGCCGCGGAGTAAGTACTTTGTTACGCTTCTAAATATTTGCTTACGAAATCGGGAAGTTCCTCTCTCGTGCCCGTAACGGAAACGGTTACGGTGATATTGCTGTCCTTCGCCGCTTTATCCAGCATGTAGAAGAACGCCGCAAGTTCCTGTACGGGTTTACCCGCAATACGCACAACGCCGTCGATGAATACGTATTCGTTGTCGTGATTGCCTGCGATTACCCCCTTTACAAATCCGCAGAGTGCCGCTTCGCCCGCGATATCGTAATCGCTGGTGTCGATAAAGCGCACTTCGCGTTCTAAATCATACATACCGCGCTTGCTGTCGGTGATGAAGATCATGTGCCCTTTCGCAATATCAACGGTAGCGTTCGCTGCGTCGATCATCATCTTCGTCTTACCCGTGCCTTTCGCGCCGTAAATAACTTTAATCATAATAAAATCCTCCCAGATTTTGTCGTACTTCGCCGATGAGGAAACAGCTCCCCTTCGGTTTCTTATAGTTTAGCAGATTTTTCTCACAATTTCAAGACTTTTTTAAAAAATTTTCTCCGTTTTTAAAAACTTTTTTAATCCACCCTTTATTTCCGCGCCCCACGCTGCCGTTTTTGCAGAAATTTTACCAGATATTCGTAAAAATCTTCCGCCGCCGGCGACGGAACGGGACTTTCGTGCAATCCGATTTCAATCGTTCGCTTGCACGCGGGCGATGATACGGACAAAAGTACGACGTCCGAAGATACTCTCCCCCACGAATATTCCGGCCAAAAGCCTACCCCTGCGTTTGCGCCGATGATGTTTTTGACCGCCATAATCGAGTCCGATTCAAACGAGGTATGCGGCTTAAAGCCCGCCGCCGCGCAAAATCCGTCGCACACGGCGCGGAACTGCCGCGAGCCTGCAAGGTGCACAAACCCTTCTTCCTTTACTTCCCGCAAGTCGATCGTTTCCCTTTTCGCATACTCGGAATTTTTCGGCACGGCGAGATAGATATTCTCTTCCAGCTCTATGCTCTTTAACGCCAAAGCGCCCCTGTTTTCCTTAATCGCCACCAAAATATCGCAGTCCGTCTCTTCTTCGTTTTGAATGAGCTGGAAAATGACCTCAGGGCATTTCTTTTTGTACGCGATGACCGCTTCCGTAACCGCCGTAGATGCCGCAAGCACGTTGATCTTCACCGTGTTCTTATGCTCCTTTTTGAGCAGCTCTAAATCTTCGCCGATACTGTCTATCTGCGCAAAAATCCCTTCCAGCTTTCCTTGCAGGTATTCGCCAAAGAGCGTAAGGCGAATATTTCTTCCTTTTTTATAAAATAAAGGCACGCCAAGCTCTTCTTCCAGCTGCTTGATTGCTTTGGTGAGCGCAGGCTGGGCAATGTGTATTTCTTCCGCCGCCCGCGTTACGTGTCCGTGCTTTGCCACCGTGTAAAAATACCGCAGTTTCGCAAGTTCCATTTTCTTCTCCTTTTATCGATAACCGCTCGTTATCAATTTCATAATAATTATATATTTTACATTATCCGTTGTCAAGCGTATAATGGTGGTAAACTAGCCAATTAAGAACAAATTGGCTAAAAAAGGAGTTTTCATTATGGTAACGGTTTTTGAAAGCATTATGTTGATTTGTTTCGGACTCTCTTGGCCCATTTCGGTGTATAAGAGCATAACTTCCAAATCCACCAAGGGCAAGAGCGTCGTATTCACGATCGCGATTATGGTGGGCTATTTGGCGGGCATTGCGGGCAAGATTATGGGCGGAAGCTTGAATTACGTATTTGCGCTCTATCTTATCAACCTTGCCTTCGTCAGCGTGGATTTCGCCTTGTATTTCATTAACAAGCACCGCGAGCAAAAAACGCATACCGCTTAATATTTTTTTAATAATTACAATCGAAATTTTTGATTGTCTTAGGGTAAAACTCTAAAAAAGTTGATAATTTTTCGAGAAAATGAGAAAAGCGGGGCTTTTGCAGTTGCTTTCTTTTAAAAAAAATAGTAAAATAGCAAGGTAAGTAATTTTTTTGGAGAGAATACAGATGAAAAGCAGAGTAGCGAAAAGAATGTCGGCAATTTCCCCTTCGCTCACCCTTGCCATTTCGGCAAAGGCGAAGGCTATGAAGCAGGCGGGTGAAAGCGTGGTGTCGTTCAGCGTAGGCGAACCCGATTTCAACACCCCCGCGCATATCATCGACGCGGCGAAAGCGGCGCTGGACAACGGACACACGAAATACACCCCTTCGTCGGGGCTTTTGCCCTTGCGCAAGGCGATTTGCGAGAAATTTAAAAAGGACAACGGTTTGGATTACGAGCCTTCTCAAATCATCGTTTCCAACGGCGCGAAGCATTCCATTTTCAACGCTTGCTATGCGGTTTTGGACGAAGGCGACGAAGTCATTATCCCCGAGCCATACTGGCTCACCTACCCCGAAGTGGTGAAGGTTTGCGGCGGCGTGCCTAAGTATTTGACCTGCAAGAAGGAAAACAAATATAAATTCTCTGCGGAAGATTTGAAAGCGGCGATCACGCCCAAGACGAAAATGCTCATTTTCAACTCCCCTTCCAACCCCACGGGCGCGGTGTACGGGGAAGAGGAAGTGCGCGCGATTGCAAAGGTATGCGAAGACGCGGGGATTTTCGTGCTTGCGGACGAAATCTATGAAAAGCTGTGCTATAACGGCGTAAAGCCTTTCTCTATCGCCAAAGTGAGCGAGAAAATGAAAGATCTCACCATCACCGTCAACGGCGTTTCCAAAACCTATGCCATGACGGGTTGGAGAATCGGGTATCTTGCCGCTCCCAAGGATATCGCAAAAGCGATCGACTCCTTCCAAAGCCATGCGACTTCCAACGCAAGCTCTATTTCCCAGTGGGCGACCATCGAAGCGTTGAACGCTCCCGAAGAAGAGATTGCGGAAATGGTTAAGGTGTTCGATCAGAGAAGAGCGAAGCTTTTGAAGCTGATTGCGGAAATCGACGGCGTAAAAGCGGTAGAACCCGACGGCGCATTCTACGTGATGCTCGTAATCAGCGATTTGTACGGCAAGAGCTATCAAGGCAAAACGCTGACGAACTCGATTGAATTTGCAGACGCGCTCTTGGACGGCGAAAAGGTGGCTACCATACCCGGCGTTTCCTTCGGTGCGGACGATTGCCTGCGACTTTCCTATTCGTTAAGCGAAGCGGATATCGAAGAAGGCTTGGCGCGTATCCAGCGTTTCGTTTCTCAGCTCGTTTAAGCAGTATACTGAATATACAAACTCCCCTGTCGGAACACCGACAGGGGAGTTTTTTACTTTTTAAACAACGGAAAATCAATCTCCGTTCTGTTTTGTGGGAATGACGAGCAGCGAGTTTGCAATCGCGCGCGCAGAGCCGCCGGACGGAGTGTTATTGATCGCGTACCCCGAAGCCGATTTGGTCACCATGGTGGAAGAGCCGCCGCCGTCGAAATTCATGGCATAGGTGCAACCCATCTGCTGTAACATCAATGCCAAGTCTATCAAGGTCGCTCCGTAAGAGCCGTTCGCCGTTTCGTTTCTTCCGTCCACCACGAGCATAACGACGCTGCCGTCGGGGCGAATGCCGATTGCCGTTCTCGGATTTCTCGTAACGCCAAAGCTGGCGGTCAAAAGCGTATCCTTCAGATAAATTTCCCCGCCGTAAAGGAGCATGCCTCTACCGCCAAAGGCGTTCTGGATCAAGCCTTTCCCTTCGTATTTGCTTGCATACTCGTTCGCAAGGCAAATGGCGGTCGTGCCGTCTTTCAAAACCGCGAAGAACGGACGGTTTTCCTTCTTTCGCAAAAGAACGCCGTCTTTTATGCAAAGCCCTCTGGGGCCCATATCGCCGTCGCTGACGAAGAAGTCTGCATTGATACCCGCAACGACGTTTTTGCCGTTATTCGCCGCGGCGGTTACTTCTTCCAAAACGGTGGCTTTTACGTAAACGTCGCCGTTCATCGTCAAGCTATTGCTGTCGTTGGGCAAGCCCATATAAAAGCTCCCTTTACCCGCCGTAACCTCCACCGCAAACGCTTTTACGGGATTGTTATCCCGATTGACGTACGACAGTTCCTGATAATATATCCCGTCGGAAAGCGTGGTTTCCTTTACAACGGATTGCAACCGAATGCCCGTATAAAAGCTTTTATCTAATACGGCAAGCCCTGCGGAAGAAGCGATAGCGACTTCTTCCCCCGAAACGCCCCACGAGATGTCGTTCCAGCCAAATCCCGCTCCGTTGGCGTTGGCACTTACTCTGTACGAGTCTTGTTCCCCTTTTACGTACAGCTCTACTACGGTTACCTGCTTTCCGCTTTGCGTAACCGTCTTTGCCGCGCCCTGCGTTATATGGCAAGGAATGCTCAGCTGTCCGTTGATAAACAGAACGACCGTATGTACTCCGTCGATATATAATTCTATGTTATCGTTTAAATACCATGCCTGCGTATAATCCGACCATGCGCCGTGCGTGATCGTGAACGCAAGGTATAAATCCCCGTCCGCAACCGTGCCTTTCACGTTAATGGGGCTGTTGCCCGTAACGTTCAATTCTTCCGCGCCCATTTGGGAAAGCTCAGAAGAAGTGAGCGCGCCGTCTATCGTTGCGAGCGTTGTCGGCGCGGTTTCCTTCGTCAAACCGCTCGAAGAAATAAACAGATTTGCGGGCAGATCGTTAAAGCCCGTCGCCAGACAGCCGTACGTTTGATAGCTATGCCAATCGGTGTTATTTCCCCACTCGGAAAGATATCTGTAATCCGCCATGTCGGAGAGTATCGCCGCGTTTTCCGTCGGAGTTTTCCACGCGTAATTGAGCTGCACGTCCGCGCTTGCAGACCAACCGCTTATCAGCGATTTTTCCACAAAAATTTCCGCCGTATGCAGGTATTTTCCGCTCGACAGGCGTTCCGCGATATAGGTGAAATCGGTAACCTTATCCGATTGGTTTTTAGCGGTAACGTAAGACTGAACGCCGCCGTTTAATTTAAACTCGAAATTGGTGTTTTCGTACCAAGTCGTTGCGTTGGAAACGCTGGTATTGAACACCCCTTCGGCATAGATAAACACGCCGATTTCCGTTTTCACCGCAGAGACGGTGTACGATCTGTCGCCGTCTAATACCACTGCGCTGTTTGCCGTGCCGTACATGGTTTCCTTTACGCCGTCTGCAAGCTTTGTTTCCTTTTTATCATTACAAGCGGTGCAGGTATAGATCTTTTTAGCCCCGCTGATAACGCCGGAACCGTAGGTATGCTCACCTGCGTCTTTTTGATCCCCGCAACGCCCGCACGCATGCCAATGCTGCGTTTCGTCCTTTGTCCAAGCCGAAGAATAGGAATGCCCTTTCGCACCAATTTCCACTTTCGTGGAATACGAGCATTTCGAGCAGTCTTCGTAAGCACTCCACCCGCCTTGCGTACAGGTTGCCGCCTGGGCGTTATGCATTGTCAAGGTATGCCCCGCGATTTCGCCCGTTCTGGTCGTTTCATATCCGCAGGCGCACGCCCCTTCTTCCACCAAAGGGGTTTCGCAGGTCGCTTGCGTTTTGATTTCCCAACTAAATTCGTGTTCCTCAACGTCGGTTTTTTCACCGCAGGAAGCGCACTCACGCCAATGCTGCGTTGCATTGTTCGACCACTCTTTTTTATACGAATGCGTATGTTCCTGCGTTGGCGTCGAAGTCTGCGGCGTTGGCGTCGAAGTCTGCGTTGGCATTTGCACGCAGGCAGAAATCAACAAAAGCAAAACCGCCGTTACGAACAGCAACCGCACGCTTTTTCTTTTTACACGGTTCATTCTCTTCATTTTCATGTGTTTTCCCCTATTATATTTTTTACATAATTATTATATAATTATTTCGCCGTTTTGTCAATACTTTTTATAAAAAATGACAAGCGCCCGACCGATTTACATCAGTCGGGGCGCTTCGCTTTTATTCTTGATTAGAGGAAAGCAGTGCTTCTCTGTCGGCGATAGCAAGGGCTTCCACCATGCTGTCGATATCGCCCGTCATAAAGGCTTCGAGATTGTATTGGCTCAAACCGATGCGGTGATCGGTAACGCGGCTTTGAGGGAAATTGTAGGTGCGGATACGCTCGCTGCGATCCCCCGAGCCAACCATGCTCCTGCGGTTTTCTTCCCGCGCTTTTGCGTTCTGTCCGTTATAAAAATCGTAGATACGCGAACGCAACACCTTGAACGCGCGTTCTTTGTTTTTTAGCTGCGAACGCTCGTCCTGACAGGTTACCACGATCCCCGTAGGGAAGTGGGTGATACGAACGGCAGACGCCACTTTATTGACGTTTTGTCCACCTGCGCCGCCCGAATGGAAAATGTCGATACGGATATCCTTATCGCTGATCTCCACTTCCACTTCTTCCGCTTCGGGAAGGACGGCTACGGTCGCCGCCGAAGTGTGGATTCTGCCCTGCGTCTCGGTAGCAGGTACGCGTTGAACGCGGTGTACGCCGCTTTCGTATTTCAAGAGCTTATACGCGCCCGCGCCCTTGATATTATAGATGGCTTCCTTCACCCCGCCAAGCTCGGTGGCGTTGATATCCATTTCTTCCACGCGCAGACGGTGCGCCGCGCAGTAGTTTTGATACATTCTGCAAAGCTCGGCGGCAAACAACGCCGCTTCTTCCCCGCCCGTGCCCGCGCGCACTTCCAAAATACAGCTTCTTTCGTCGTTTTTGTCCTTGGGCAGGAGCAGGATTTTCAGCTCGTCTTTCAGCTTAGAAAGCCGTTCTTTGCAAGCGTAGCCTTCGTCTAAAAGCATTTTTTTCATTTCCGCGTCCGTTTCCGTTTCCGCAAGGGCGAACGCGTCCGTCATTTCCTGTTCGACGGCTATATATTCGTTATATTTTTCCACCGTTTCCGTGAGCTCGGCTTGTTCCTTGGAATACCGTTGCCAAGTACCCATGTCCGCGATGACCGCGGAATCGGCAAGCTGCTCAGACAAAAATTCGTAACGGTTTTTTATATCGTTTAATTTTTGAAACATGGAGATACCTTTATAGTGAATTTTTCACTTCGTGAAAGTGAAGCGGGTAGCACCCGCGGGCAAGTCTTAGTGTCTTTGCGCTCGTGTTTGTAG
>JAZQLT010000083.1:0-6878 GCA_045542815.1 Candidatus Scatosoma sp.
TGTTTTTGAATCCAATAAACTTTTTTGCCCAGTTATATATGTTTTCAGGATCTTCGTACATTTGTAGTAGTGCATTTTTTCTTTGCCTACCATCAAGCAACCACCTGACCGTTTTTCCGTCCTTTTCTTCAACACTTAATATTGTTACCCCCATGGGGTATTCTTTAAATAAACTAATACACAATTGAAAATTCTTTTTTTCATCCCAAGTCTGTTTTCTTTGGAATCTAGGTAATTTAATGTTTCTATCAAGAACAAAGGTTTTTACTGTTTCTGGTCTAATCTCGTACATTTTCTTTGGCATCCTTTAAGTAAAATTATAAAACAAATTTTTTGCACATTACTAAGTAATTATAGCATTTTATTCAATATTTGTAAAGTCGATGACCTAATAATATAATAGATTTTCTAAAATATTGAGCTGCTTTTATTTTTTTCAATACTTGACAATATAATAAAAAGTGCGCCAACCAAAGTCAACGCACTGAAAACGCAAACTCCGATTGTCGCGAAACAAACTCAAGATAGATTGAGATAAATCCTAATCACCTTAACCGTGGAATTTACATTTTACCAAATTCAAATCGGTTAAAGTGTTAGCAAAAAAAGAGTATATTATCCCTAGAACAGAAAATATCTCAAATTTATCTATTGAATTTGTTTCGCATAAATAGTATAACACATTAAAAATTTTTTATCAACAATTTATATAAAGGTTTATAAAAAAAACTGAAACGACACTACGGCGAGCGCTTGTATTATACAAGTCGGCTCTCCGTTTTTGCATAAAAAAAAGAGAAACCCAACCGCCACAAAGTGTTCGATTTAGGTTTCTCTTGGTGGAGATAAGCGGAGATTGGCTAACGCCAAAGCGTCGTCGACAAGGACAAAACGCGGAAAAAATGAAACTACGCGCGCTTGCCTTCTCGCGCGAACCGCTGATACTTCAGGGTTTGAGCGTTACTTATCTCCACCACGAAAAAAAGGAAGGCGTTAAGCCTTCCCTTCGTGGTGGAGATAAGCGGATTCGAACCGCTGGCCTCCTCGTTGCGAACGAGGCGCTCTACCAACTGAGCCATATCCCCAAGAACGCTCTTATTATATAGCATTTTTTTGCGTTTGTCAACGATTTTTTTATGAAAAATTCAGAAACTTTGTATTTCAACTTGCATTTTCTTTTTTTTTGCATTATAATGAACATGTTTGAGGAAAAAATATGCGAAATTGGCTTAAAAACAAGACCGTTGTGCTTACAGGTGCGTCGGGTGGAATCGGCAGAGCGCTGACTAAGCTCTTGATTCAAAAATACGGTGCAACCGTGATCGGCATAGGCAGAAACGAAAGCAAAATGCTTTCTTTGATCGAAGAATTGCAGGAGAATGCCGACCGTTTTTCTTATCGGCTTTTCGACGTGTCCAACCAACAGGCTTGGGAAGAGTTTTCTGCTGCGCTCAGCGCAGACGGCGTACAACCCGCCCTTTTAATCAATAACGCGGGTGCTTTCCCTACCTTTTGCAAGGCTTCTTCCCTTAATACGGAAACTTTGGAAAAAATCACTCAAATTAACTATTTTTCCGCTGTATATGCCTACAAAGCCCTTTCTCCGCTGCTTACGGGCGACAAGAAAGACAAGCCCGCAATCGTGAACGTCGCTTCGTCCGCCGCGCTTTGTACCGTAGTGGGTACGTCGGCGTATTCCGCGAGCAAGGCAGCGCTTAAAGCCTACACCGAAGCCTTACAAATGGAAGAGCGGGGCAAAAAATATATTGGACTGATTTGCCCGGGTACGACCGCGACCGATTTGTTTAGCAACGATGAAAACACCAAGGACAGCGCACTGGATATCATCGCGATGCCCGCCGAGAAAATGGCGAAAAAGATCGCCCGCAAAATCTTGAAAAAGCGCAAACGCGCGATAGTCGGCTGGGACGCAAAGCTTATGAATCTCACGGCGAAGATCGCGCCCGTTAGGGGCTTGGGGCTGATTTGCCGTGTAATGAAGCTCTCAAAATCCAAAGTATTTTCCAACGTTTTCGATTATAACGATAAGCAGGAGTAAATCATGAAACAATTTGAAAAAATGACGAAAGGAGAATTTGCCGTTTTCGTTCTCATGGCAATCTGTTCGGGGCTGGTGATCGGTATCGGCGGCACGGCTTCCCTGCTTGCCAACAATCTCTATGGCGCATGGGGAAAACTCATCGGCGGATTGCTCTTCTCTTTGGGAATTTTTGCAATCGTCGTTTATGAAATGCGGCTCTTTACGGGTATGGTTGCCGATATTCCTAAAATGGGCTGGAAAAACAGTTGGCGATTGCCTGTATGCTTCCTGGGGAATACGATCGGTGTTCTTCTCGTCGGGCTTATCGCCGGCGAATGCTTTTCGGGCGAAGCCGTTTCCGCACAAGCGCAAAGCCTTATGCAGACAAAGCTTAACGCAGAAAACTGGGCATTGAAAGCGCTGACTTCTTCCACCTTATGCGGCGGGCTGATCACCCTGTCCGTTTGGTCGGTGAAATATGCACCGAAAAAGGGCTTGAGCCCGACCGTGGGCGTTATGTTCCCCATCGTGGTCTTCGCTTTTTGCGGATTCGATCATTCGGTGGCAAATATGCTGTATTTCTACTTTTTAGGAGAAATTTCTTGGCGAGTTGCGGGGTATATCCTGCTGACCGTGCTTGGCAATATCATCGGCGGAGTGATACTTCCCTTAGTGTCTTTATTGCGAGAACGCACGCAAAAATCCGAATAATCCTTGGATAAAAAAATCGGGAAAGGCTATTGCCTTTCCCTTTTCTTTTACTTATTACAGAAAAAATCCGTGGACTCCGCCGCGTTGGGTTTGCGCCCCACCGAAGTGTTATCCTGCCGACGGTTACGAAGCTCGGGCACGGGCGAAGGCGCGACTTGGAAGCGATAATCCGCGCCCCTACGGCGAATAAAATCGTTGATAACGTTATGCGAAGCAACGATTTGCGTAGTGGGGTTGACAATCTCCTGGAAACGGAAAAAATCGTCGTTTACGGGGAGCATGTTCACGTTGACGTAATCTTCGCGCTTGGAAGTATATTGCACCGTCTCCCCTAAAATCTTTCGCACGTAATCGATATTTTCATGCAAGGAAATGGGCGCGGGGAATTCTCCGCAAGGGATCACTTCCTGCCAGTCCTTCTTCTCATATTTTTTCAAAAGCTCGGCTGCTTTATGCAGATGCGCGATCTCGATAGCAAGGTTCTCTTCCCAAAGCGATTTCACGTAACGGTCGGTTTCCGTCATATAGCACGACCAGTACAGGTAACATTCACAATACTCGTGCCAAAGCAGCATTTCCAGCCACGTAGCGTTGGGGTCCATGAGCGATTCGTACTGCGTTACGTGCTCTTCTTCCACCAAAGCGATTTCCTTATACAGATTTCTGCCGATATCCGAGCAAGCAAAGTTGGTAACGTTCATATAATAATTCATCGTCTGCTGTTCGGCGGCGGTGATGATCATGGTGGAGAGCACCGTTTGCACTTCCGAAGTTTTGGCGTTGATATTCCGTCTTACGTTATCCATGGGATAGCGGTGATGGGAAATGGTGGGTCTTCCCGGCATGATCTCGGTGTATCTGCCCACCAACCATTCGGCGGCGATGCCCTGCTCCATTTCCAAAAGATTTGCATACCTGTACAAGTGATCAAAATCTTCCAGCAAAGCAAAATCCAGCGCGGTTTTTACGTTGCAATCCATCTCCCGCTTGGCAAGCTCTGCCGTCAAATCGACCGCAAGCTGTTCGTACGAGATCGTGTGTTCGAGAATGCTCTCGTTGGCGGGTTTGAGCAACGAAATTTTAATCTGCTGCTGCTTCTCGATATAGCGGGTAAGCGCCAAATCACGGCGCAGATCGTTATCGTCCGTGTGTCGGTCAAATTGATGGGAAAACCAGTTCGCCTCAAACTCCGTGCCGTTCATCAGAATAATGCGCGTTTTCGTATAGGGATCGATTTCACGCTTATGATAGGGCTTGGGGGTGAGCTGTTTCCAGTTTTGCAAACTGTTTTCAAGACTTATGGGTTTTTCCGCAAAGGGATTCATGGGCAAATACTCCTTTAATATTATTCATAAACAGAGTATGCCCGAAAAAAATCTTTTGATACAAAAAATCAGGCGTTACCGCCTGATTTTTCTTCCTATATTATTCTACGATATCCAAGATAAGCGGCTCATTCGCCGGCTTTTCTTTGCCGATACGGGTCGCCGCAAGCAATCGCTCTTCCGCCGCGGCAAAGCTTTCTTTCTTTTCCGAGTACAGCGTTGCAATCGGATCGCCCGCTTCCACGAAATCCCCCGTCTTTGCGCGAAGATATATCCCCGCCGCCATGTCGATCACGTCTTCCTTGGTATTTCTGCCCGCGCCTAAAAGCAAGCTCGCCACGCCATAGCTTTCCGTATCCACGCCAACGACGTATCCGCTTTCTTTCGCCTTGACGGTATATTCGTACTTTGCTTTGGGGAAGTGTTCGGGGTGCAAAATCCAAGCCTCGTCTCCGCCCTGCGCCTTCACCATTCTTGCAAAAGTCTGCAAGGCGTTTCCGCTTTCAATCGCTTCACGCACCATGCCTTCGCACTCTTCATAGCTGCCTTTTTCCGCAAGCTCTAAAATGTGCGCCGAGAGCGCGACACAAAGCTTCGTCAAATCTTCGGGCCCCTGTCCTTTCAGGGTTTGGATTGCTTCAACCACTTCCAAGGAATTGCCGATTGCAAAGCCCAAGGGCCTATCCATGTCCGTGATGAGCGCACGCATGCGCTTGCCTGCGCGCTTACCGATTTCTACCATCCATTCGGCAAGCTCACGGCTCTTTTCGGGCGTTTTCATAAACGAACCGCTGCCCGTTTTTACGTCCAAAACGATACAGTCGTCGTCTGCGGCAAGCTTCTTGCCCATGATACTCGAAACGATTAAGGGCAAGCTATCTACCGTAGCCGTTACGTCGCGAAGGGCGTACAAAAGCTTATCTGCGGGCGCGAGCGAGGCGTTCTGCCCCACGATCGCAATCCCGATCTCGTTGACGATATCCTTGAATTTCTCCACGGGAAGATCGGTGCAAAAACCGGGGATCGCTTCCAATTTGTCAATCGTGCCGCCCGTATGCCCAAGCCCCCTGCCGCTCATTTTCGCGACCTTGACACCAAGGCTTGCTACGATCGGCGTTACGACAAGGCTGGTCTTATCGCCCACCCCGCCCGTGGAATGCTTATCCACGCGCAAGCCGTGGATTTCCGAAAAATCCAAGCGCTCGCCCGAATCGCGTACGGCAAAAGTGAGCGCCGTCGTTTCTTCCAAATTCATACCGCGAAAATAAATCGCCATGCAAAGCGCCGCCGCTTGATAATCGGGAATCTCGCCCTTGGTATAGCCTTCGATAAACCATTTTATCTCCGCTTCGCTAAGCGCGCCGCCGTCCCGTTTCTTTTGTATGATATCGTACATTCTCATTCGTTTAAATCCGCCTTTCCAAAAGAATAGGGCAATAGCTCGCCAAGCGTATGTACGCAAACGTTTTCAGGCGTACCCAAAAGAATGGGAAAATCGCGGCTGCAGAACTCTGCCAAAACCTGCCTACATACCCCGCAGGGTGCGCAAGAATCGGCAATAGACTCGTACCTGCCCCCCACGATTGCAATTTTTTCAAACTCTAATACGCCTTCGCTCACCGCTTTAAACACCGCCGTTCGTTCCGCACAATTGGTGGGCGTATATGCCGCGTTTTCTACGTTACAGCCCGTATAAACCTTGCCGTTTTTGGCAAGAAGCGCCGCCCCCACCCGAAAACCCGAATAGGGCGCGTACGCATATTCCCGCGCCGCTACGGCGCATTCCATGAGTTCTTTATCAGTCATCAAGGATCTCCTTTAAAAAGCTCTTTCCGTAAATATCGTCCGTAGGCAGCGCAAACCACTCCAAAACGGTTGCACCGATGTCGGCAAAGCTCTCTCTCGTGCCCAAATTGATCCCCTGTTTCAGCTTTTCTCCATAGGCGATCATAGGCGTATATTCGCGGGAATGATCGGTGGACGGCGTTGCGGGATCGCAGCCGTGGTCGGCTGTAATAACGAGCAGATCGTCTGCTTGTAAGCAAGGTAAAAGCTCGCCCAAACGACGATCGAACGCCGTGAGCGCTTTCGCATAGCCTTCCACGTCGTTTCTATGCCCATATACCATGTCAAAATCTACGAGATTGACAAAGCAAAGCCCGTTAAAATCACGTTTCACGATACCCATGGTCTTATCCATGCCGTCTTCGTTGCTGACCGTGGGATAGCTTTCCGTAAAGCCCTGTCCCGCGAAAATATCGTAAATTTTTCCTACCGAAATCACGTCGAACCCTGCGTCCTTTAAAATAGCGGGCATCGTGGGCGCAGGCGGCTGCAAGGAATAATCGTGCCTGCGCGGCGTACGCTTAAAGGGGTGTTCCCCCGCAAACGGACGGGCGATAACCCGCCCTACGCCGTGTTCGCCCTGCAAAAGCTCGCGCGCTATTTCGCAATACCGATACAGTTCTTCCACGGGCACGAACTCTTCGTGCGCCGCGATTTGGAATACGCTGTCCGCCGAAGTATATACGATGAGCTTCCCCGTGCGAAGATGCTCTTCGCCAAAATCTCGGATTACGTCCGTTCCCGAATAGGGACGGTTGCAAAGCACCCCTTTCCCCGTACGCTTTTCAAATTCTTCGATTACTTCGTCGGGAAAACCGTTTGGATAGGTAGGCAAAGGCTTTGGAGAATAGACCCCCGCGATTTCCCAGTGTCCGATCGTCGTATCCTTGCCCTTGGACGCTTCCGTCATACGAGCGTAGCAGGTACGCGTTGAAAGGGGCTCACCGCCCATTCCG
>JAZQLT010000084.1:0-5364 GCA_045542815.1 Candidatus Scatosoma sp.
GCGATTATCGAAGCGAGCAAGGCGTTTTCCAAGGAGCTTATGAAAAAATACGGTATCCCGACGGCGGGATACGAAACCTTCTCCGACTACGAAAAGGCAAAGGCGTATATCGATACCTGCGATATTCCCGTAGTACTCAAAGCAGACGGGCTTGCGCTTGGGAAAGGGGTTTTGATCTGCAAGACCCGCGAAGAAGCGCAGGACGGCTTAAAGGAGATGATGCTGGATAAAAAGTTCGGCTCTGCGGGCAATAAAGTGGTCGTAGAAGAATTTTTGGAAGGGCCGGAGGTTTCCTGTCTTGCATTTACGGACAGTAAAACGATTTGCCCTATGATCACGAGCTGCGATCATAAACGTGCAAAGGACAACGACGAAGGCTTGAATACGGGCGGTATGGGTACGTTTTCCCCCGCGCCGTTCTTTGGTGAAAAATCCAAAAAAGAAGTCATGGAAAAGATTATGCTGCCTACCATGTACGCGATGAACGCGGAAGGCAGACCCTTTAAAGGGGTGCTGTATTTCGGGCTTATGAAGACCAAGAACGGATACAAGGTCATCGAGTACAACTCCCGCTTCGGCGATCCGGAAACGCAGGTGATCCTGCCCATGCCCAAAACCGATCTCATGGAAATTTTTGAAGCGATCGTGGATGAGCGTTTGGACGAAGTTTCGATTGAGTGGGAACAGGGCGCGTGCGTATGTCTTGTGCTTGCAAGCGGCGGTTATCCCGAAAAATACGAAAAGGGCAAAGAGATCTCGTTTGGGGATTTGGACGAAGATATTATTTTGTGTCATGCGGGCACGAAGCTTGCGGGCGATAAAATAGTTACGGACGGCGGAAGGGTGCTCGGTGTTTGCGCCAAGGGCGAAGATATAGAAGACGCGAGAAGAAAGGTATATGCAAACGCGGAAAAAATTTCTTTCGACGGCGCGTATTACCGTAAGGATATCGGCATTAAGTATAAGGACGTTGCAAAGGAATAAAAGATATGATTTATAGAATTTTTGTAGAAAAGAAAGACAACGTGCAGGCAAGAAAGGAAGCGGCGGACATCAAAACGCTGCTGGGGATCGACGCGGAAGATTTCCGCTTGGTGCTCCGCTACGACGTGGAAGGATTGACGGAAAGCGAGCTCAACGCGTCCCTGGGTACGGTATTTTCCGAACCGCCCGTAGATAACGTATATTTGGAAACGTTGGAAATTCCCGCAGGCTATAAAGCTTTTGCGGTAAGCTATCTGACGGGTCAGTACGATCAGCGCGCGGACAGTGCGGCGCAGTGCGTACAGCTTTTGACGAGAAAATCCCGCCCCCTTATCAAGTGTGCGAGAATTTATCTTGTGAAAGGCGTAACCGACGAACAGCTTTGCGCGATCAAAAAGCACATCGTCAATCCCGTGGAAAGTGAAGAAGTGGGCTTTGAAAAACCCGAAACCTTGGTACGCGAAACGGTGGAAGGCGCGCCCGTGCAGGACGTGGAAGGCTTTATTGCTATGTCCGAAGAAGAAATTGCGGCATATCATAAAAATATCGGCTTTGCCATGAGCGTGCAGGATTTGATTTTTGTGCGCGATTATTTCCAAGGCGAAAAACGTAACCCGACGGAAACCGAACTCAAAGTAATCGATACCTATTGGTCGGATCATTGCCGTCATACCACGTTTGCAACCGAGCTTAAAAACGTAAAAATCACTTCCAAAAACCCTTCGATAGAAAAAGCATATCATTTGTATGAAGATTTGTATCAAGAACTCAACGGCGCGCGCCCCGATAAGTATCCCTGTCTTATGGATTTGGCGACGATCGCGGCGAAGAAGCTGAAAAAGGACGGGAAACTCGATAATTTGGATATTTCCGACGAGATCAACGCTTGCTCCATTCAAATCGAAGCGGAAATCGACGGGAAGAAAGAGCAGTATCTCGTTATGTTCAAAAACGAAACGCATAACCACCCGACGGAGATCGAGCCGTTCGGCGGCGCGGCGACCTGTCTTGGCGGTGCGATCCGCGATCCGCTCAGCGGCAGAACGTACGTGTATCAGGCGATGCGTATCACGGGTGCGTCCGACCCCCGCGAAAGCTTGGAAGATACGTTGGCAGGGAAACTTCCCCAGCGCGTTATCACCCAGCGTGCGGCGGCGGGCTTCTCGTCCTACGGGAACCAGATTGGGCTTGCAACGGGTATCGTTGACGAAGTATATCACGAGGGCTATAAGGCAAAGCGTTTGGAAACGGGCTTTGTCGTAGGCGGCGCGAGAAAGGAGATGGTCTATCGCGAAGCGCCTAAGGCAGGGGATATCATCATTCTCCTTGGCGGGGAGACGGGGCGCGACGGCTGCGGCGGCGCAACGGGCTCGTCCAAAGCACACGATTCGCATTCGGTGGAAACCTGCGGCGCGGAAGTGCAAAAAGGGAACGCTTTGACGGAGAGAAAGCTGCAACGCTTGTTCTTGAACAAAGAGGCGACCCGCAAAATTAAAAAATGTAACGACTTCGGCGCGGGCGGCGTATCGGTTGCAATCGGCGAGCTTGCGGACGGGTTGGATATCGATTTGGATAAAGTACCCAAAAAATACGAGGGCTTGAACGGTACCGAGCTTGCGATCTCCGAATCGCAGGAACGTATGGCGGTGGTCGTAGATAAGAAGGACGTGGACGCGTTTATTGCGCTTGCGGCAGAAGAGAATCTTGCGGCGACGCCCGTAGCGGTGGTTACGGACACGGGTCGTATGAAAATGTATTTAAAGGGTAAAACGATCGTGGATATTTCCCGCGAATTCCTGAATACCAACGGCGTAAAACAGGAAGCGGACGTGGAAATTTGCGATCCCGTAAGCGGTTGGTTTAACAAAAAATCGGGCGTAAGCTTCGCGGAACAGACGAAGAAAGTGCTTTCCGATCTCAACGTGTGCGCGAAGAAGGGCTTGTCGGAAACGTTCGACTCGACGATCGGCGCAAGAACGGTGTATATGCCTTGGGGCGGTAAAACTCAGCGCACCCCCGCAATCGCGATGGCGGCAAAGATCTGCGGCGGGGAAACGGACGTATGTACCG
Organism: Candidatus Scatosoma sp.; assembly: GCA_045542815.1. Lineage (GTDB taxonomy): Bacteria > Bacillota > Clostridia > Christensenellales > Borkfalkiaceae > Scatosoma. Next base: position 3,055 of record JAZQLT010000084.1, read on the forward strand.
TGTCGGCGTACGGATATTCGCCCTATCTTATGGAAACCAGCCCGTTCATCGGCGCTATCTATTCTATCGTAGCTTCCGTATCTAAAGTAGCGGCAACGGGCGCAAAGTACAGCGACGTGCGCTTGACTTTGCAGGAATTTTTCCAAAGAATGACGAAGGACGCGAAGGTATGGGGCGTGCCTGCGGCGGCTCTGCTTGGCGCGGTATATGCGCAGATCGGGCTCGGCTTGGGCGCAATCGGCGGCAAGGACTCCATGAGCGGTACGTTTGAAAGTATCCACGTGCCCCCTACGCTCATTTCCTTTGCGCTCGCACCCGCAAAAGCAAGCGCGCTTATCACCAACGTGTTGAAGGGCGGGGAAACGCTTTACCATATCCCCGTACCCAAGGACGAATACTCCGTACCCGATTTTGAAGGCTTGAAAAAGGTGTACGAAGAAGTCTATAAGAATATCCAAAACGGCAATATCACCTTTGCTACGGTCGTTGAAAACGGCGGCGTGGGGGCGGCGGTTATCAAGTCCGCGCTCGGCAATGCTCTCGGCGTGAATTTTACAATGAGCGCAGACGAATTGTATAGCGAAGGCTACGGCGATTTGGTTGTTTCCTTGAAGGACGAGAACGCTTTGTGTAGCTGTATTTTCAAGAAACGGGTAGGGCAGGTATGCGGCGAAAGCTATACTTGCGGAAACGAGAGCGTTTCTTTGGACGGCGCGGTTTGCGCGTATATGAACCCGCTCGAAAGCGTGTTCGCAACCGTTGCGCCCGCAGACGGTAAGGCTGTGTGCTGCGATTATACGGCGGGTACGAAGTACGTGAATATCGCCACGAAGACGGCGAAACCCCGCGTGTTTATTCCTGCGTTCCCGGGCACGAACTGCGAGCTGGATACGGCAAGAAAGTTCCGTTTGGCAGGCGCGGAAGTGGAAACGGTGGTCGTTCGCAACCGCTCTGCACAGGACATTGAAGAAAGCGTAGAACGCATCGTGAAAGCGATTAAGAACGCGAACATTATCGCCTTCCCCGGCGGGTTCTCGGGCGGGGACGAGCCGGACGGCAGCGGTAAGTTTATCGCAACGACCTTCCGTAATCCTTATATCGCGGAACAGGTGGAAGAACTGCTGAAAAACCGCGACGGTTTGGCGCTGGGTATCTGTAACGGTTTCCAGGCGCTGATTAAGCTCGGTCTTGTACCGTACGGATGCGTGAAAGAGATGACGGCGGATTCGCCCACGCTTACGTTTAATAATATTTCCCGCCACGTTTCTACGGTGGTGGACGTGCGCGTAGCGTCCAATCTCTCGCCTTGGCTGTCCGCTTGTAAGGTGGGGGAAGTCTATAAAGTTCCCGTGTCGCACGGCGAAGGGAAAATCGTTGCGCCGACCGCGGAGCTGGAAAGAATGAAAGCCAACGGTCAGATCGCAACGCAGTACGCGGATTTGGACGGCAACGCGACCATGGTATCCCCGTTCAACCCCAACGGCTCGATGTGGGCGATCGAAGGGATCACTTCTCCCGACGGCAGAGTGCTCGGTAAAATGGGGCATAGCGAACGTATCGGCGAGAATTTGTATAAGAACGTCGAAGGTAATTTCGACATGAAGATTTTTGAAAGCGGCGTACGCTACTTTAAGTAATTGTAAAAAAACCCGTTTGACGGAAGTTTTTTCGGGTTATAAATAAGAAAAGAAAGAAAAAGGAGAAAATAAAAATGGCAAAAATTACGGCAGATACTTTGATTGCAGAATGCTTGCAGATTAACCCCAACGCGCCTGAAATTTTGATGGCGGCGGGTATGCATTGTTTCGGTTGCGCTATGGCGCACGGCGAAACGGTTGCGGAAGCGGTTGCGGTACACGGCGAAGACTTGGACGCGCTGCTTGCAAAGCTCAACGAAGGCTTGGAAGACTAAAAAGGAGAACGGCGAAGAGTTTTCTCTTCGCCGTTCAAATTTTTGTTATTTTTTTAAGTTTTCCGCGGGAAAACAGTTGATATTCTCAAAAAATTATGATATACTACATAAGCAAAACGGCAAAAAATGAAATCACGGCTCTATCGTCTAGCGGTTAGGACGGCGCCCTCTCACGGCGCAAACTCGGGTTCGAGTCCCGATAGAGTCACCAAGCAACGCCCCCTTATGCGGGGCGTTTTTGCTTGGTGATTCTATCGGGAAAAACGAAGAACCCGTCGGTTCGCGCGAGCAAGCTATGCTTGCGACGCCCCGCCGAGACTTCATGGATTTAGACGTACTATAAAAACACTTGAACGTTTGAACAACTGTTCAAGTGTTTTTAATAATCAAGAAAAAAG
>JAZQLT010000085.1:0-2592 GCA_045542815.1 Candidatus Scatosoma sp.
TGTTATTGTGGCGCGGCGGAAGAATGGGCAAAAATAGAAAAGAGCAGGAATTACAACGTGTATTATTACAGCGAAGCGCTGCCCGACTTTGCGGAGAACGGCGAAGCGGCGTTTGACGGCGAGTATTGGCGTTACGTGGACGGCGTACCTACCGTTTGGGAAGATCCGTACTATGCATTCACCGTAGTGCAAGCGGACGGAAGCGCGGCAACGGGGCTGACTGTGGTTTTGACGTGCGGAGAAACGCGTTTTGAAACGCAGACGGATAAAAATGGCAAAGCCTACTTCTTCACCTATGCGGTGGAAGGTTTTGGAATTGTGGAAACGGAGAGAAGTTATACCATAAGTTTGCATGACGGAGAAAACGATTTATCGTACACGGGTGGAAACGGATGCGGTAGTTCTCGGACAAGTTTTACTTTGACTTTAACAGAGTAATGCGATAAAAGATAAAAGCGCCCTCATGGGCGCTTTTTCATGACATTAGGGGGAGCAAAACGCCGAGCGCGCCTATAAAAACCTGCACAAAAAAACCGTCGAAAACTCTCTAAAAAAGAAAAATTTTCGAAAAAAGGCAACTTTTTTTCAAAAGGGTATTTACAAAATGGGTTTTATGTGGTAAACTATGGGAAAAATTAGAATGGGGAAGAAGGCAAAGAAGAACGCCCGATTTCCCGCAGAAAACCAGTACACACAAAGCCTTGCCGTTTTTTTAAAATTGCAAGGTAAGACAGACGAAAAAAGAGGTGTAAAGTGGAAAAAATAGGTATTATTGATTTGGGTTCGAATACGGCAAGGCTCGTGATCGTGGATATGTTCGCGGACGGGCATTTTATGGTCGTGGACGAGCTGAAAGAAAGCGTCCGCTTGGGGCAGGACATGGACAGAGACGGCTTCCTGAAACCCCAGCGTATCGCGGAAACGATAAAAACGCTTAAAATGTTCAAGCGCCTTTGCGATGCGAGCGGCGTCGAACGCATCATCGCGGTGGGTACGGCGGCGGTTCGCCGCGCGAAAAACCAGCGCTCTTTCTTGGATGAAGTGCAGGTGAGCTGCAACATCACCATTCGCGTGCTTTCCGAAGAAGAAGAAGCGTTCCTTGTATATCGCGGGGTCATCAACTCCATGGATATTCCCAAGGGCTTGATTTTGGAGATCGGCGGCGGCAGCACCAAGATTATCTATTATAATAGAAGGAACGTGCTCGGCCACGTAACCTTGCCCTTTGGCGCGGTTACCTTGACCGACCTTTTTGCCAACGACGCTTCGCCCGAGCAAGCGGCGCTCCATATTGAAGAATTTTTCACGGAACAATTAAAGAAGCTGCCTTGGCTTTCCGAAGTCGATCCCGAAACGCAGATGATCGGCGTAGGCGGTTCGTTTAGAAACCTGTTCAAGATTACCAAACTCGTGAAAAAGTATCCCATGGATACGGCGCATAACTATAAACTGGCAACGGAAGACTTTACGGGCATTTACGATATGCTGAAAATGCTGGACGTGGACAAGCGCAAGAAGATCAAAGGCCTTTCGCCTGCCCGTGCGGACATCATGCCCGCGGCGATGGCAATCGTCAAGGCTTTCGTAACGTACATGAACGTGGAAAACTTCACAATCAGCAGCAGCGGGCTTAGAGAAGGGCTCATGGTCAACCAAGCGCTGCCGATCACTTTGGAAAAACCCATTTCCGACGTGCTGAACTACTCGCTCGACCGTTTGGTAAAATATTACGGCTGCGATCCCAAGCACGTGGAGCACGTACTGCTTCTTTCGGTACAGCTTTTCAAACAGCTCCGCGTATTGCATAAGTTCTCCCGTCAGTATTTGAAGGTGCTGAAGATTGCGGCAAGCTTGCACGATTGCGGCATGAGAACGCAGTATTACGGCCATGCAAAGCATAGCTGTTACACGATTTTGAACTCCACGGTGTACGGTGCAACGCACAGAGAAATCGTTTTGGCGGCGTTTGTGGCGGGTTGTCATAACCATGAAGACGTACCCATGTCCGAATGGCAGAAATATAAGGGTATCGTAACGGAAGAAGATCTCGACGCGGTGAAAAAGCTGGGTGTGCTTCTTCGTATTGCGGAGAGTCTGGACAGATCGCACTGCGGCGTGGTCGGCGGCTTGAATTGCGACGTTTTGGGCGACTCGGTGATTATGAAGACCCTGCTCACGGGCGACGCAACGCTGGAAATTTCCGACGCGGAAAAGGCGAGCGTGGAATTTAAGCGGGCATTCAAGAAAAATCTCGAAATTTTATAAGGCGAAAAAGAATATAACCTTAAAAAACAAAGAGCAAAAATAGAAGGGCTACCTTTTACGCTTGCTCTTTTTCTCTAAGGCGATATATTTGCTCGGCACGATAGGATTAAATACCTTCGCGCTTTTCCGCAAGAAAAGCATATCGCGCGCGTAGCGTATATCGCATTGTGTAACAATATCTCGCAGATCCCCGCAAGGGATCTATATCGCGCGCGGGCTCTTTGATGCCCACGCTGTGTGGCGGCTTCTTTATTAGTTTGCGTGGATTAGAATGGACTGGATTTTGGCAAGCGCGTCTCCGCGGCGCAAAGAACTTTTTGCGGAGCT
>JAZQLT010000086.1:0-19493 GCA_045542815.1 Candidatus Scatosoma sp.
ATAAAAGAAGAAGAGCCATAATTTCACCAAGATCGCCCCTGCCAAAATCCCTAAGGTAACGTTGCCCACCGAAGGGAGCACGGGGTGCGCGATCTTATCTACGGACGAGGAAAAAAGCTCGAACCCGACCAAGATAATCAGCATATCCACGATGAACCCGGAAACGTATTCAATGCGGCCATGCCCTAGGGGATGCTCCTTATCCACGGGCTTATTTGCTAAGCGAAAGCCGATCAAAGTAACGACGGAAGAGCCTGCGTCCGTGATATTGTTGAAGGCGTCTGCGATGATCGCCACCGAGCCTGCAAGAATACCCAAAGTGAGCTTGCCGATGAATAAGAGAAAATTGACGATAATGCCCGTAAACCCCGCCAAAGCAGCGTATTTTCCGCGGACTTTTAAATCCTTTGGGTCTTTGTTTTTTCCGACGAACAGCCGAATGAGAAAATTTGTCATAGTAAAAATCCGTTTTTTGCGTATAATATTCCTTTAAAATATTATAGGATTAGAAAAGCGATTTGTCAATCGTGGGAAGCAGGTTTTTGGAAGTTTATCAAAAACCGTTGACAAAGCGCGGGCGGTTATGCTAAAATTTTTATGTTCGATTGTATTCGGAGGACTATTCTATGAATATATGGCTGGCAATTTTATTGCTTGCAGTAGGCTTTGTGTGCCTTGTAAAGGGCGCGGACTGGTTTGTGGACGGCGCGGCAGGTATAGCGGAAAAGCTCCGCGTGCCGTCGCTTATTATCGGGCTTACGATCGTTTCGTTCGGTACGAGCGCACCCGAGCTTGCCACTTCCATTATCTCTTCGGCGCAGGGGAGTCCCGATATCGCCGTTGGGAACGTCATCGGCAGCAATATTACGAATATTTTGCTCATCTTAGGTCTTGCGGCGGTCATTTGCCCGCTGGAAGTGCAAAAATCCACTCGTAAAATAGATTTTCCCGTGCTGCTCGGCGCAAGTGCGCTCTTGCTTTTGCTCGGCTCGTTTGATAACGAAATCGGTCGTTTGGACGGTTGGATTATGTTTATCCTGTCCTTGGCGTATATGGGATTTTTGATTTGGTATGCCGTGAAGCAAAGCAAAAAGCAAACGGAATTTAAAGGGATTGACACTTCGCATACGGTTGCCGTTTTTGAAGAGAGCGAAGACGCCGTTCCTAAAAAGGGCTTTGCGGGCTGGTACGAACGCATGAAGGAGCATACGTGGTTTTTGATTACCATTACGCTCGTTGGTTTGGGGCTGGTCGTTGTGGGCGCGCTCTACGGCGTGATTCCCGGCGCAACGGCGATTGCGGAAAAGCTCGGCGTATCCGAGAAGATCATTGGGCTTACCATCGTTGCGATCGGTACTTCGCTTCCCGAACTGGTTACCTGCGTCATTGCGGCGAAGAAGGGGGAAACGGACATTGCGGTGGGCGATATCGTCGGCAGCAACGTGTTTAATATTTTGCGTACGCTTGGGCTTTCTGCGGCGATTTTGCCGTTAACCTTTGCAAAATCCTTCGTCATCGACGGATTTATCGCGCTTGGGGCGGCGGCGCTCTTGGCGGCGTTCGGGTATGCCAAGGGGAACAAGGTACGCCGCTGGGGCGGTATCGTAATGCTGTGCGCGTTCGTAGCGTATTACGTATATTTATTTGCGCTTGCATAAAAAAGTTTTCAAAAGGCATGCAAAAACGCTTGCCAAAGTTGAAAAAATCCTATATAATTGTCGTTGACTTCGAGCGTTCCGCTGCCTTTTTATGGGCGTGGTGAGGAACCACGCAGCGGGTTATGAACGTTTCGTAAATTACGGAGGTAAAGTCTAACATGAAAGGAATTATCGAAGCAATCAACGCTGAAAGCATGAAATCCGAAGTTCCCGCGTTCAACGTGGGCGACACGGTTAAAGTCGGCTTCAAGATCATCGAAGGCGGCAAGGAACGTGTACAGAACTTCGAAGGCGTCGTAATCGCAAAGAGAAACGGCGGCATTTCCGAAACTTTCACCGTACGCCACATTTCTTACGGCGTAGGCGTAGAAAAAACCTATCCTCTTCATTCCCCCAAAATCGCACACATCACCGTTGTGAGAAAGGGTAAGGTTAGAAGAGCGAAGCTGTATTATCTGCGCGGTCTTACCGGTAAAGCTGCAAAAGTTAAGGAAAAAATTTAAGTCGGAAAAATCACCGAAAGAAGTGAGTTCGCCCAAAGTCAAAGGCGGACTTATTTTTTTTGTGTAAATACCTTTAATTCGTTTTACTTTTTCTTTTTTTTCGGTTACAATAGAAAAAGACATATATAAGGAAGGAAAAAGGGTATGATCGCAAGAGTGCAAAGCTACGCGCTTTCGGGTTTGGAAGGTGTTTGCGTAACGGTGGAAACGGACGTTTCCAAGGGCTTGCCCGCCTACGATATGGTAGGCTTGCCCGACACTGCCGTGAAGGAGTCCAAAGAACGCGTAAAAAGCGCGATTAAAAACAGCGCTTTGGAATTTCCCGCGCACAAAATCACCGTCAACCTTGCGCCCGCGTCCGTAAAAAAGGAAGGCTCTTCCTTTGATCTTCCCGTAGCGATCAGCCTGCTTCTTGCTTACGGCGTGCTGCAAGCAAACGTAGAAGACACCGTCTTTTTGGGCGAGCTGGCTTTAAACGGCGACCTGCGCCCCGTTTCGGGCGTGCTCCCGTCCTTAATCTCCGCGCGCGATAAGGGTTTTACCAAATTCATCGTGCCCAAGGAGAATGAAAAGGAAGCAAGCTTTATCAAAGGGGTAACCGTATATGCGGCGAGCTCCTTAAAACAGGTAGTCAACCATCTTTCGGGGCTGTATCCGCTTTCGCCCGTTCGGGAAGGCTCTTTCGCGGCGGCGGAAAAGGAAAAGGGCAGCTCTTACGATCTGGCGTTTGTCAAGGGTCAGGCAATTGCAAAGCGCGCTTTGGAAGTAGCGGTGGCGGGCGGACACAATATTCTGTTCGTAGGCCCTCCGGGAAGCGGGAAAACCATGCTGGCGAGATCGCTCCCGTCCGTGTTGCCCGATATGTCCTTTGACGAAGCGTTGGAAATTACGAAAATACACTCGGTGGCGGGTACTTTGGGGGAAGCGGGTATCGTGGCGCAGCGCCCGTTCCGTTCTCCGCACCATACCGCGACCACCGTATCCCTTTGCGGGGGCGGGAACAAGAGCGTTCACCCCGGCGAGATCAGCTTGGCGCACGGCGGCGTGCTGTTTTTGGACGAATTGCCCGAATATAAGCGCTCTTCGTTGGAAGCGCTCCGTCAGCCCTTGGAAGACGGGGTGATTACCATTTCCCGTTCGAGCGGGACGGTAACCTATCCCGCGTCCTTTATGCTTTGCGCGAGCATGAACCCGTGTCCTTGCGGGCATTACGGCAGCACGAAACGCCGTTGTACCTGTACGCCCAACGATATCCGCAAATACCGCGCAAGGGTATCGGGGCCTTTGCTGGACAGAATTGACATCCAAGTGGAAGTAGATGGCGTGGAATACGACGCGTTGGTATCCGAAGCGCAAGAAGAAACGAGCGCGCAGGTGAAGGCGCGCGCAGACGCGGCGAGAAAGATACAAAGAGAGCGCTTTCAAGGCAGCCGTGTACAGACGAACGCAGAAATGGGCGAGAAAGAGACCCGTGCCTACTGCAAGCTGGATAAGGAATGCGAAGACGTACTCCGCGAAGCGTTTAACAGTCTGCATTTATCCGCCCGCGCCCGTTCGAGAATTTTAAAAGTAGCGCGCACGATCGCGGATTTAGAGCTTTCCGAACGCATTTTGCCCGAACATTTATACGAGGCGATATCGTATAGGACCTACGGCGCTACCTTGAGCGATATTGATTGATTTGGGTCAAGGGCTGCGAGCCCTTGCGGATTGCAAAGGCAGAGCCTTGCCGAGGTGTGGAGCAGAGCTCCACGAAAGCGGACCCTTAATAAGCAAAGCTTTGCTTTGCGTCAACAACCGCCTAAGCGGTTTATGCCGATAGGCGAAAAAAGAAGAACGGGAGCGCAAACATGCCCTTCAAGCTTTACACAATCTATCTTCTCGTTTGTTCGCTCATAACCTTTATCCTGTACGCAGTGGATAAATCGAGAGCAAAACGGGGCGAATGGCGCATTTCGGAAGCTACGCTGTTGAGCTTTTCCCTGCTCGGCGGCGGGGTGGGCGGATATCTTGCCATGCACGCCGTAAGGCATAAAACGAAAAAGTGGTATTTCCACGCAATCAACCTGCTCGGTATCGTTTGGCAGATTGCGCTCTGGTTATATCTCGCCATTTAATTCGCTAACGCAAAAGGAAGTGCATAAGTGAACAATATAAAGGATACAATAAAACAAACGGCGGAGATACCTTTATCTTCTCCGTTATATCCCAAGGAGTGGAAAGCGCTTCCCGACGCCCCGCCCGTGTTGTACGCGCGCGGAAATATAGAGCTTTTAAAGACGCGAAAATGCACCGTAGTCGGTTCTCGGCGCACACCTGCCCCTGCCTTAAAGGCGGGAAAGGAGATTGCAAAAGAGCTTTCCCAAGCCTTTGCAATCGTAACGGGAACGGCGGACGGCGGAGACAGTGCGGCAATCGAAGGCGCGCTGTCGGGCAGCGGAAAGGTTATCTGTGTTTTGGCGGGCGGTTTTTCTTCGCTCCCGCAAGGGAACGCTCCGCTGTTAAAAGAAGCGGAAAAGCGCGGCTTGCTCCTTGCTGTGCATCCTGACGAAACCCCTGTGCGGGAATTTTCCTACGAATACAGAAACAAACTGCTTGCGGCGCTTGGCGAAGGTACGCTGGTGCTCGGTGCAGCGGAAAAGAGCGGCGCTTTAATCACGGCACGGTACGCTTGGAAAGCGAAAAAACCCGTGTTTGCTCTGCCGTATTTCCCCGGAAGCGCGGCGGGCGCAGGCTGCAATGCAATCTTGCGCGCGGGCGGGATTTTAACGGAAACCGCGAAGGATATCGCGGATAAATTCGGCGTTTCTTTGAAAGAGAAAGCGGTTGCCGCCTTGACGGCGGACGAAGAAAAAATGCGCGAAGCCTTGCAAGAGCTTGGCGAAGGGCATATCAGCGAGCTTGGTGCGAAGGCGGGGATTCCCGTATTCAAGGCGAAGGCGGTGCTTTCCGCACTCGAAGTCAAAGGGCTTTGTACGGCAATCGGCGGAAATCGCTATGCCACCATTTAACGAAAAAAAATTTTTAGTATAGATAGAAAGGAAGACAGAATGGATTTAATCATCGTAGAGTCGCCTTCCAAGGCGAAAACCATTTCCAAGTATCTCAAAGGTCAGTATCGCGTGGACGCTTCGGCGGGACATATCCGCGATCTGCCCGTGCACACGCTCGGCGTGGACGTAAAGAACAATTACGAGCCTAAGTACGTCAATTCCGAAGGGAAAGAAGACGTAATCCGCCGTTTGGTGGACGCGACGAAAAAAGCTGATCGCGTTTACCTTGCAACCGACCCTGATAGGGAAGGGGAAGCGATTGCGTGGCACTTGCAGACGGTGCTTGGTTTAAGCGAAGACGGCAAAAACCGTATCGAGTTCAACGAAGTCTCCAAATCGGCGATCGAAGCGGCGCTCACCAAGCCCCGCAAGATCAATTACAGCCTTGTCGATGCACAGCAGGCACGAAGAGTGTTGGATAGACTCGTAGGTTATAAGCTTTCGACTCTTCTCAACCACAAAATCGAAGACAAGAATAGCAACGGCAAGCGCACTCTTTCGGGCGGCCGTGTGCAGTCGGTTGCGCTCCGTTTGGTGGTGGAAAGAGAACGCGAGATCACCGCGTTCAAGCCGCAGGAATACTGGAACCTGACGGCGGAATTGCAGGATATCAGAAAAGAACACGCATCCTTTAAAGCTATGCTGGAAAAGAAAGGCGTGCGCAAGTATAAGCCCGCTTCCGCGGAAGAAACGGCAAGTGTGCTTTCCGTGCTCGAAAACGGGAAGTTCGTCGTTTCCAAAACGAAAAAAGCGGTGGTAAAAGCGCACGCGCCCGCACCCTTTACGACGAGCTCTCTCCAACAGGACGCATCGACCAAGCTCGGTTTCACCGCGCCCGAAACGATGACCCTTGCACAGCACTTGTACGAAGGTATCGCCACGGAAAACGGCGACCATATCGCGTTTATCACCTATATGAGAACGGACTCCGTCCGCGTATCCAAGGAAGCGCAGAACAAAGCGCTCGCGCGGATCCGTGCGGTGTACGGCGAAGAATACGCGCCCGAAAAGCCCAACTTCTACGCTTCTAAAAAGGGCGCGCAGGACGCGCACGAAGCTATCCGTCCCATCGATTTGGAAATGACGCCTGACAAAGCGAAAAAGCTTTTGGATAAAAAGCATTACGCTTTGTATCGCTTGGTTTACGAGCGTTTCTTGGCTTCGCAGATGTCCGAAGCGAGATACAACAGCATGCAAATGGAGATCGACAACAGCGGGTATATTTTCAAGGCGAGCGGGAAGGTTCTTTTGTTCGCGGGCTTCACGGCGGTATATCAGGATATGAGCGCAAAGAAGGACGACGAAGACGAGATCAGCTCGGCAAAGCTTTTGCCCGATTTAAAAGAAGGGGATACCGTGGATCTTGTTTCCATGCAAAAGGAACAAAAATTCACCAAACCGCCTCTGCGCTATACGGACGCTTCGTTGGTAAAGACGATGGAAGAAAAGGGGATCGGCAGACCGTCCACGTACGCGACTATCATCTCCAAGCTCATGCAAAAATACGTCAAAAAAGACGGTAAATATATGTACCCCACGCCCATTGCGTATGACGTAGTGGATATGCTCACGTCCTGTTTCACGGACGTTATGGACGTAGGCTTTACGGCGGGCATGGAAACCAAGCTCGACGACATCGAAGACGGCGGTGTGGAATGGCAGAAGGTCATCGGGGATTTCTATCCCGATTTCGAGAAAAACCTTCGCAAAGCGTCCGCGTACGGCGATACGCTCACGCAGGAAGTTTGCGGAAAGTGCGGGCATTTCATGCTCCGCAGAATGGGTAAGTTCGGAAAATACTTGGCTTGCTCCAACTATCCCGAATGCCAGAATATCGTCAGCGAAACGAAGGAAGAAATTTCCGCGGTACGCTGTCCCAAGTGCGGGGAGAACATGGTAGTAAAGAGCGGGAAGTTCGGCAGATTTTTGGCATGCCCCAGCTACCCCGATTGCAAATCGACCATGTCCATGCCCACGGACGAAGAACCCAAGCTGGCGGGCAAGTGCCCCGAATGCGGCAACGCCATGTCCGTGCGCAAATCTAAGAAAGGTAAGGTATATTACAGCTGTCTTGGTTATCCCGAATGTAAATTCATGAGCTGGGACGTTCCTACGGGCGATAAATGCCCCGAATGCGGCGGTGCGCTCGTGCAGACGGCGCGCGGCAATATCAAGTGCAGCGGCAAGGACTGCTCCTACCGTGTAAAGACGGAAAAAACGGAGAAAAAGAACAAAAACACGCCCCAAATGGCGGACGGATTTGAAGCGCCGCCCATGGAAGAGCCTGTATTTTACGATTACGACGATCCCTATTTCAACGAAGAAGTGTAAACGACGCATATACGTCGCCTCACTTTGTTGCGCTGTGTTTTTCTTGCTCGTTTACGCCAAGTAAACTCCCTTCGAAAAGCCGCGCGCGCCTTGTGAGGCTCGTATCTTCGTCGTTTGAAAGGAGAAATATATGGAAGAAGTTTTGATCGTCGGCGGTGGCTTGGCGGGCAGCGAAGCGGCGTACTATCTTGCAAGCCGCGGGATCAAGACCGTGCTCGTGGAGATGAAGCCCAAAAAATACACTCCTGCGCACGAGAGCGCAAACTACGGCGAGCTGGTGTGCTCCAACTCCTTAAAGAGCAACGATATTTACGCCAACGCGTGCGGGTTGCTCAAAGAAGAAATGCGGCTTTTGGGGTCTATGATCATCGAAGCGGCAGACGCCACCAAAGTACCCGCAGGCGCGGCGCTCGCGGTCGATCGTGAGAAATTCTCCGCGTATATCACCGAAAAACTTAAAACCTGCCCGAACCTTACGCTTATCAACGAAGAAGTACAAACCGTACCCGATACGGAAAACGGCGGGGGCAGGTACGTGATTATTGCAACAGGCCCGCTGACCTCGGACGCTTTGAGCGAAGATATTTTACGCCTGACGGGCGGCGGATTGCATTTTTACGACGCGTCTGCGCCCATCGTGTCGGCGGAGAGTGTAGATATGGCCTGTGCCTTCACAGGCGATCGTTACGGCAAGGGCACGGGCGATTATATCAACTGCCCGATGAACAAGGAAGAGTACTATGCGTTCGTGGACGCTTTGCTTTCGGCGGAGCGCGCGCATTTACACGAGTTTGAAAAGGGCGAGATTTTTGAAGGCTGTATGCCGATTGAAGTGATGGCGTCGCGGGGGCGAGATACCCTGCGCTTTGGTACGCTCAAGCCCGTGGGGTTATCCGATGAAGACGGGAAACGCCCGTATGCGGTGTTACAGCTCCGTAAAGAAAACCAAGCGGGCACGACTTACAATTTGGTAGGCTTTCAAACGAATTTGAAATTCCCCGAACAAAAGCGGGTGTTTTCTATGATTCCCGCGCTCAAAAACGCGGAGTTTTTGCGCTACGGCGTGATGCACAGAAATACGTATATTCACTCCCCCAGCGTTTTAAACCGTGATTTTTCGGTTAAGAATAATCAAAGACTGTTTTTCGCGGGGCAGATCACGGGCGTAGAAGGGTACGTGGAAAGCGCGGCAAGCGGACTGCTGGCGGCGATTCATATAGCGGATAGAATTTTAAAACGTCCTACCCATGTCTTTGACGAACGCACGGTATGCGGGGCTTTGGAAACGCATATTTCCACTCCCTGTAAGGATTTTCAGCCGATGAACGCAAACTTCGGTATTTTGGCGGGCTTGCCCGTGCGGATCAAGGACAAAAAGGAAAGATACCGTACGCTTGCCGAACGAGCGTTAAACGCAATCAAGGAACAGCTGTAAAGGGTCAAGGGACACAGTCCCTTGCGGATTGCAAAGGCAGAGCCTTGCCGTGGTGTGGAGCAGAGCTCCACGAAGACGCCCTTAGAATAAGCAAAGCTTTGCTTTGCGCTATCAACCGCGAAGCGGTTTAACCGTTGCGGAGCAACGGAAAAGGAGAAACAACTATATGGAATTTAGAGGAACGACCATTTGCGCGGTCAAGCGCGGCGGCGTAACGGCGATTGCCGGCGACGGACAGGTTACCATGGGGGAATCGGTCATTTTTAAAAATACCGCAGTGAAAGTGCGCCGTATTTTCGGCGGGAAGGTCATTTTGGGCTTTGCGGGTTCGGTTACGGACGCGTTCGCGCTCACCGAACGCTTTGAAGGCATGCTCAATAAATTCGGCGGCAATCTCATGCGCTCGGCGGTCGAGCTTGCCGAGCTTTGGAGAAGCGATAAAATCGGCAGAAAGCTGGACGCGATGATGATCACCGCGGACGAGAATACTTTGCTCATTCTTTCGGGCACGGGTGAAGTTATCGAGCCGGACGAAGGCGTTTGCGCGATTGGGAGCGGCGGGAACTACGCGCTCGCAGCGGCGCGCGCGCTGTATCAGGAAACGGACTACGACGCGGAAACGATTGCAAAAAAAGCGCTGAAAATCGCTTCCGAAATCTGCGTTTTCACCAACGATAATATCCGTTGTGAAACGGTGGGCGCAGACATGCTCCCCGCAAACGAGCAGAAAAAACCCCGCGCAAAGCGCGCGGCGAAAAAGGAGGAATAACGCATGGATCTTTCTCCCAAACAGATTGTAAACAGATTGGATAAATATATTATCGGGCAGGACGAGGCGAAAAAGGCAGTGGCAATCGCTCTGCGCAACCGCTACCGCCGCGCACAGCTTCCTGCGGAAATCCGTGAAGAAATTACGCCCAAAAACATTATCATGAAAGGCCCTACGGGCGTGGGTAAAACGGAAATCGCAAGAAGACTTGCCAAGCTCGTCAAAGCGCCCTTTGTCAAAGTGGAAGCTACGAAATATACCGAAGTGGGCTACGTGGGCAAGGACGTGGAAGGCATGATCCGCGACCTTGCGGAATGCGCGTACCGCTTGGTGAAGGCGGAAAAGGAAGAAGAAGTGAAAGCTAAGGCAACGGTAGCGGCAGAAAAGCGTATCGTGCGGGCTTTGGCGGAAGTGAAAAAGGACGAGAAGGGCGATACGGCAAAGGAAGTCTTTGAAGCCAACCTTTTGGACGGCTTGCGAAAGGGCGAATACGACGGGCTCACGATTGAAATGGAAGTGCTGGACAACGCACAGCCCATGGAGCTTGTACCCGGCGGTGCGGCAATCTCAATCGGCAGTATTTTCGGGGATATGTTCCCGCAAAAGAAGAAAAAACGCCGTTTTACGGTGAAAGAAGCTTTCCAAATCGCACTTTCCGAAGAATCGGAAAAGCTCGTAGATGAAGACGCGATCAAATCCGAAGCGATTTACCGTGCGGAAAACGACGGGATCGTGTTTATTGATGAGATCGATAAGATTGCAGGCAAGGGCAATAGAAACGGCGCGGACGTGTCCAGAGAAGGGGTACAAAGGGATATCCTGCCTATCGTGGAAGGCTCGACGGTGGTTACCAAATACGGACCCATTAAAACGGATTTCATTCTCTTTATCGCGGCGGGTGCGTTCCACGTGGCGGCGGTGGAAGATTTAATTCCCGAATTGCAAGGGCGTTTCCCCGTTTCCGTGGAGCTGCAAAGCTTGACGAAAGAAGATTTTGTAAAAATTCTCACTGAAACGGAAAACTCGCTCACCTTCCAGTACGGAAAACTGCTCAGTGTGGACAATATCGATCTGCAATTTGACGAAGGCGCAATCGAGCGTATCGCGGAAGTGTCCGTAGAGCTTAACTTGACCTCCGAAGACATCGGTGCGAGAAGACTGCACACGGTAATGGAGTATCTTTTGGAAGATATTTCCTTTAACGCGGGCGGAGATTATCCCATGTTCACCCTGCACATCGACCGCAAGTACGTGGACGAGCATTTGCGGAAGCTGACGGGGGATAGAAATTTAAAGAAATACGTTTTGTAAAACGCATATATGCTTCGCATTTCAGCGTCAGGCTTACGTTTTGCCTTGGTCGTGTACGGCTTAGTACACTCCCTGCGGCAAAGCCGCGCCTTCCTTGAACTGCTCGCATCTCTGCGTTTTACGGCTACGTACTGAATCGGTTAAGTTTTGCCCTGCGGGCAAAGTTAAGTTTGCTGACGCAAGTTAAGTTTGGCAAAAGGCAAGTGAAGTTTGCCCCTTTGGGGCAAGTTAAGGGGATATAAATAACAGCCACAACTTTTTGCGGAACGCAAAAAACTTCACTGCGCTTGCAAAGCACAACTTCACTTATCGAAGATAAAATTCTCTTTTACGAAGTAAAAAATTCACCTTAAACATAAATCGGTAGGTATAAACTTATGATCAACATTCCCAAGGGCACGAAGGACGTTCTGCCCCAAGACTCTTACAAGTGGCAATACGTAGAAGGCATGGCGAGAGAGGTTGCCAAGCTCTTTTCTATCAAAGAAATCCGCACGCCCGTGTTTGAGCACACGGAGCTCTTTCAGCGCGGTGTGGGCGACACCACGGACGTCGTTACCAAAGAAATGTACACCTTTCAAGATAAAGGCGACCGTTCGATGACCTTAAAACCCGAAGGTACGGCAGGCGTGGCGCGCTCGTTCATTGAAAACGGTATGCATAGCGGCGTACTGCCCGCAAAAATGTACTATATTATCCCCGCATTCCGTTATGAACGCCCGCAGGCGGGGCGGCTTCGCGAGTTCCACCAGTTCGGCGTGGAAGTCTATGGCGCTGCAAGCGCGCAAACAGACGCGGAAGTCATTATGACAGCGGATACGCTCTTGAAAAGGCTCGGCTTGCAGGTGAAACTGTATCTCAATTCCATCGGCTGTCCTACCTGCCGTGCGGCGTATAATACCGCGCTCAAAGAATTTTTCGGCGCCCGTTTAAGCGAGCTTTGCGCAGATTGCAAGACCCGCTACGAGAAAAATCCCTTGCGCCTTTTGGACTGCAAGGAAGAAAACTGCAAAAAGATCAATGCGGGCGCTCCCGAAATCTTGGACTACCTTTGCACGGATTGTAAAGCGCATTTTGAAGAAGTGAAAGCCTGTCTTACTTCGGCGGGCGTGGAATACGAGATCAACCCCCGTATCGTACGCGGGTTAGACTACTACACCCGTACCGTGTTCGAATTCGTATCCACTTCTATCGGCGCGCAGGGCACCGTTTGCGGTGGCGGCAGATACGACGTACTTATTCAGCAGCTCGGCGGAAAACCTACTCCTGCGGTGGGCTTTGCGGCGGGGCTTGAGCGGCTTCTCATGGTCATGGAACAGACGGGTGTACAAATTCCCGAACCTGAAAAACCCATGGTATATATCGCGGGTATGGACGGCGATTGCCGCAAAAAAGCGTTCGAACTCGCGACAAAGCTTCGCGCAAACGGCATTATTGCGGAAATCGACCACATGGAACGCTCGGTAAAAGCACAGTTTAAGTATGCGGACAAGCTGGGCGCGAAATTCGTTGCCGTTATCGGCGGGAACGAGCTTGCGGAAGGCAAAGCCAACGTTAAGTGCATGGCGACGGGGGAAAGCGAAAGCGTGCGCTTTGAGGACATGACAACCTATTTTTCAAAGAAATAAGGAGGGAAATTATGGTAAAATATATCAACGGTAAAGATTTGGAAGAATTGATTGCAAGCACGGACAAGACGGTGTTTTGTGATTTTTGGGCAAGCTGGTGCGGGCCTTGCAGAATGTTGGCGCCCGTATTTGAAGAAGTGTCGGACAAGTACGAAGACAAAGCGGTGTTTGTAAAGATCGACGTCGATGAAGAAGACAGCGAAGGGGCGGCGATCAAGTACGGTATCACCTCAATCCCCAACGTGATCGCCTTCAAAGGCGGTGCTCCCAAGGATAACAGCCTTGGGTTTGTTCCGCAGGAAGCCTTGGAAGCTTTCGTAGAGAAAAATCTGTAATTAGAGCGGCAGTTTCCGATGAAAAAGATAGCAAGTATTTTATTGGCGCTTTCTTGTTTTTTTGCCTGTGCGGCGTGCGATGCCTTCGGCGCTTCTTCGCAGACGGAAAGCGGGTCGGAGAAGGCAACGGCGGAGATTTCCTACGGCGAAAAGTATATTTGCGGGTTTGACGTAGAGGAAGCTTTTGCAAAGCAAAGGTATTTTATTCTCCAAGAAGACGGTACGGCAGAATATCATCATTACGCGGTTGTCCAGGAGAATTTCGGGGGACTGTATTATTCCGTAAGCGCCTATACGATTTATCTTAAGTATCAGTTTAACGAAGAAGATGATACGATATCCTGTTATTATGACGGGGACGGAATTGTCTATGACGACGTAGATACGAAAAAGGAAGATAATGTTTTCTTTTTCGTAACGCTTACCTACGGCGAGGGTTTCTTAGCAGAAGAAAACGGAACGGTGTACGTTACTCATTCGTCTTAATCTTTGAGAGTCATCTCGTACATGGTATGCTATAAAACAAAGAGAACGCCCGACGGAAAGCTTCCGTCGGGCGTTGTATATCGCAAATCCGAAAACGGATTTATATCGCTACGGGGCTTGCTGTTAAGGATAACACGTTGATATTTATCGAGTGTTGTTTTCGGCGATATGTTTGCTAATGCAAACGCGATATAATTAAAAATTGCGATATACCTCGTTTCACTCGGCGCGATATGCTATAAATCCTACCAACGCGCCCGAAGGGCATATCGTATCGCAGATATATCGCACGCACTGCGTATATCGCAAATCCAAAAAAGGATTTATATCGCTACGGGGCTTGCTCATTTTGAGCAAGCCCCGTATATATAGGAGATATTGGAGTTATCAATAGTTTTCTGCACGTACTTGGAAGTAAGCCTGAGGATGTGCACAGATAGGGCAAACTTCAGGCGCTTTCTTACCAACAACGATATGACCGCAGTTGGAGCACTGCCATACCGCGTCGCCGTCCTTGGAGAATACCAAATCGCCTTTTACGTTCGCAAGCAGCTTTCTGTATCTTTCTTCATGTTCCTTTTCGATTGCCGCAACGCCGTCGAAAAGTTTTGCGATATCTTCAAAGCCTTCTTCGCGCGCTACTTTTGCAAATTCGTAGTACATATCCGTCCATTCGTAGTTTTCGCCTTCCGCAGCCTCCAAAAGGTTTTCCGCAGTGGAGGAAATTTCGCCGCCGTTCAAAAGCTTGAACCAGATTTTTGCGTGTTCCTGTTCGTTTTTCGCAGTTTCTTCAAAGATTGCCGCAATCTGTACAAAGCCTTCCTTTTTTGCCTTGCTCGCGAAATACGTGTACTTGTTTCTTGCCTGCGATTCACCTGCAAATGCCGCTTGCAAATTCGCTTCCGTCTTCGTACCTTTAAGATTAGGCTTCACTTCTTCAAATTTACCGCTCTGCTTGCATACGGGGCATACTTCAGGAGCTGCGCCTTCTGCAACGTAATGACATACTTTACATTCAAATTTTTTCATAATACACCTCTTTGTTTTTTCTTATTAGGATTTAGTTTTAATAACTGTATATAGTATAATATAAAAAATTACATTTGTCAATAGTTTTTCTAAAAAAAGTTGGGAAATTTTTTACAAAAAAGGAAGAGCTTGGTTATTTTTCAAAAGTTTAACGAAAATTACGCAAATTCTTAACAATAGGGGTTATAATATAATAAGGAAGAAAGTCGAGGAAGTGAAGATGAAGAAATTAAGCGAACGCAAGAAAAAGTGGATAGAGCGCACGGTGGCGAATGACAGAAGCTATAAACTCTATCTCTATAACCGATTTTTCCTTTTTTTGGTGCTTGTTTTGGCGCAGCTTGTGGGCTACGTCGTTTTGCTGTACTTATTCGCGCATGATTCCGCAATCGGTTTTGCGGTAGAGCTTACGGTAGGCGTCATCGCGTTGATTGCCGTGCTGTATCTGATCAATAAAAACGACCGTCCGTCCGCCAAGCTGAACTGGATTTTGCTGATGTTGCTTGCGCCCGTCGTGGGGGTGCCGATGTATCTTTTATACGGCGAAGGCAGACCGACCAAGCGCATGAACAGGAAGATATTAAAAGCCAAAGAAGAGAACGGGAAAGAACTTGCCGCTTTGCTTGGCGAGACGGAAACTCCAACGCCAAAAAATAGGAGCGAGGCGATTAACCGTTATCTCGTCTCGTACACGGGGTACCCTTTATACAAAAACGGGGAAGTAACCTACTATAAGAGCGGAGAAGAAACGTACGCCGCAATGCTGGAAGAACTGCAAAAGGCGGAGAAGTATATTCTGCTGGATTATTTTATTATCGCGCACGGGAAAATGTGGAATTCTATTCTCAAGATCCTGCTGGAAAAAGCGGAGCTTGGGGTGCAGGTGCGCATGATCTACGACGACTTCGGGTGTATGATGACGCTTCCGCCCAAATACGACGAGTATTTGGAAAGCCTGCATGAAAATATCAAGTGCATGACCTTCAACAACGTCGTACCGCTTTTCGCGGTGCGAATGAACAACCGCGACCATAGAAAAATCATGGTGATAGACGGAAAGACGGCGTTCACGGGCGGGGTCAATCTCGCAGACGAATATATCGGGGAAGCAGAACGCTTTGGGTACTGGAAGGATTGCGGCGTAAAGATAACGGGCGGCGCAGTAAATTCTTTCGTGCAGATGTTTTTCTATATCTGGAATGCATTTAGGAAAGAAAGGGAAGAACTGAAAAATTATTGTGTAATTCCCCAAAAACAAGGGGGCATGTACGAGAATAAAGAAGATTTTTGCGTACAGCCCTACGACGATTCGCCCTTTGACGATATCAGCGCGGGGGAAGCGGTGTACGTGGATATCATCAACCGCGCAAGCAAGTACGTCTATATATTTACGCCCTATCTGGTGCTGGACGATTCCCTGCGTTTTGCGCTGTGCCGCGCGGCGAGCCGCGGGGTGGACGTACGTATCGTAACCCCCGGTACGCCCGATAAAAAAATCACCTTCCGCTTAACGCGGGCAAATTACAAAATTTTAATCGGCGCGGGGGTGAAGATATACGAATATACGCCGGGGTTTATCCATTCCAAGTGTATGGTCAGCGACGACGAGTGCGCGGTGGTGGGTACGATCAACTTCGATTACCGAAGCCTGTATCACCATTTCGAGAACGCGGTATATTTTGCGGGCTGCGACGCGGTTATGGACGTCAAGCGGGACGCGGAAGAGACCTTCGCGCTCTCCAAGGAGTGCTCCGCACAATACCCCAAGCGGAGCGTATTCGGCAGAATGACGGACGCGCTTTTGCGGGTGTTTGAAACGCTGTTTTAGAATGAAATTTTTGTGAAAGGGGGGCTTTGCCCCCCTTTAAACGGTTGACTTTCCGTGTAATAAAAAATATAATAATCATGATCGGTACACGGGGCTTAAAAAGCCCCGAAATTTTTGAAGGAGCGTAATCCTATGATCACTATGATCAAAACCTTACTAAGTAGCGTGCGGCAGTATAAAAAGCCGTCTATCATCACGCCTTTCTTCATGGCGCTCGAAGCCTTTTGCGAGTGCCTGATTCCCTTTTTCATGGCGCAGATGATCACTTCGATCGACGTGAAAGGGATAGAAGCGTCGGCGGCGCTGGCGGAAATTATCAAATACGGCGGGATCCTTTTGGGGCTTGCGGTGCTGTCGATGACGAGCGGCGCGCTCGCGGGGAAATTCGCGGCGACGGCGAGTTGCGGCTTTGCGAGCAATCTTCGCCACGACCTTTTCTATAAAGTGCAGAAATTTTCCTTTTCCAACGTGGATAAATTCTCCACTTCGTCGCTTGTAACCCGTCTTACCACGGACGTTACCAACGTGCAGCAATCCTATCAAATGTGCTTACGCATCGCGATCCGCGTGCCGCTGCAATTCCTGTTTGCCATCATTATGAGCTTTACGATCAATCCCCGCCTTGCGTGGATATTCGTGGTGATCGTGCCTTTTTTGGCGTTTATCATCATCTCGATTATGCGATACGTAATGCCTTTCTTCCGCCGTATTTTCAAAAAATACGACGCACTCAACAATTCCGTACAGGAAAACGTGGGCGGGATCCGCGTGGTAAAAGCGTTCGTACGCGAAGACTACGAAAAAGAAAAATTCCAAAAAGCGGCGGGGGAAGTACGAAACGATTTCACCAAAGCCGAGAAAATTCTCGCGCTCAACAATCCGCTTATGACCTTTTTTATCAACTTCGCGTCCATACTCATCTCCGCGTTTGCGGCGTATGCGATCGTGGATAAAACGCACTGGGCGGCGTACAACGGCTTTGGCAAAGGGGAGCTTTCCGCACTCATTTCCTACGGTATTCAGATGCTGTCCTGCCTTATGATGTTCTCCATGATCTTCGTTATGCTGTCCATGTCCTTGGAGTCGGCGCGCCGTATCTCCGAAGTGTTACAGCAAGAATCCGATCTGGAAAGCCCCGAAAACGGCGTTACAAAAGTGCAAGACGGCAGTATCCGTTTTGAGAACGTAAACTTCAAATACTCCGAAAAAGCGAATAAGTACGCTCTGTTCGATATCGATTTGGATATTCAATCGGGCGAAACGGTGGGGATTTTGGGGAGCACAGGCTCGTCCAAAACCACGCTCATTCAGCTTATACCCCGTCTGTACGACGCGACGGAAGGGGAAGTGTTCGTCGGCGGTGTGAACGTAAAGGACTACGATTTGGACGTCTTGCGCAGAGAAGTGGCGGTAGTGCTCCAAAAGAACGTGCTTTTCTCGGGTACGATCAAGGAAAACCTGCGCTGGGGGGACGAAAACGCTTCGGACGAAGAGCTGGAAAGAGTTTGTAAGCTTGCGCAGGCGGACGAATTTATCCGTTCCTTTCCCGACGGGTACGATACCTATATCGAGCAAGGGGGCACAAACGTTTCGGGCGGGCAGAAGCAACGCCTTTGTATTGCCCGCGCGCTTTTGAGAAAACCGAAGGTGCTGATTTTAGACGACTCTACTTCGGCGGTGGATACCAAGACGGACGCGCTCATTCGCCATGCCTTTGCCGAAGAAATCCCCGATACGACCAAAATTATTATCGCGCAGCGCGTTTCTTCCGTGGAGCACGCGGACAAAATTCTCGTGCTGGACGGCGGGAAGATTGCGGAAATGGGCAGCCACGAAGAGCTGCTTGCGCTCGGCGGTATTTACAGCGAGATTTACGAGGCACAAACGAAAGGGAGCGGCTCGGAGAATACGGAAGGGGGTGAAGCGTAATGGCTACGGAAACGACGCAGAGAAAACCCGCTATGCCCAAAGGTCCCATGCGCGGACGGGGTATGCCCGTACCTAAAGGTACGATTAAAAAGGGCACCCTTGGCAGGCTGTTAAAAACCGTTCTTAAATACTACAAATGGAAGATCGTACTCGTGTTCATTTGCATGGCGATCAGCTCGGTGGGGAGCCTGGTTTCCACCGTCTATATGCAAATGCTCGTAGATGAAGTCATTACGCCTGCTTTGGACGGAGTGGGGTTGACCTCTCCCCTGCAAGCAAAGCTCACGGGGCTGATCATCATGATGGTGGCGGTATATGCCTTGGTTATTGTGAGCTCGTTCATCTACACCCGCGTCATGGCAACGGTAACGCAGGGGACGCTCTATCATTTGCGAACGGATATGTTTGCAAAAATGCAGAATTTGCCCATCAAGTACTTTGACACGCACGCACACGGCGATATCATGAGTACCTACACCAACGACACGGACGCGACCCGTCAGCTCATCGGGCAAAGCTTACCGACCCTGTTCACCAGCTCGCTGACCCTTATCGTGTCCTTGGCACTCATGCTTACGTACAGCTTTTGGCTCTCGCTCGTGGTGTTCGTGTGTACCTTCTTTATGACCTTCGTGGTGAAAAAGATCGGCGGGAACAGCGCAAAGTTCATGGTTGCGCAGCAAACGTCGCTCGCCCGCGAAGAAGGGTTCATGGAAGAGATGATGAAGGGGCAAAAGGTCGTCAAGGTCTTCACGCACGAAGAAAGGGCGAAGGAAGACTTCGACAAGCTCAACGCACAGCTCTTTAAAGACAGCGAACGGGCGCATATTTTCGGGAATATTTTAGGGCCTATCTTGGGAAATATCGGTAACTTCACCTACGTGCTTCTTGCGATTATCGGCGGGTTGCTGTTCGCGCTCGACGTACCCAACGTAGGGTTTAAGACGTTGTTTGGCGGGGATAAAGCGTTGGGGATCGGCGTTATCGTAGCGTTTTTGGGTTTGTCCAGAAACTTTGCGCAAATCGTCAATCAAATGTCTCAGCAGATCTCCATGATCGCCATGGGGCTTGCAGGTGCGAGCCGCGTCTTTACCGTCATGGATGAAGAGCCGGAAAAGGACGAAGGCTACGTAACGCTTGTCAACGCGAGAAAAGACGAAAACGGCGAGCTGACGGAAACGGACGAAAGAACGGGGCT
>JAZQLT010000087.1:0-7522 GCA_045542815.1 Candidatus Scatosoma sp.
ACGCTGTCGGAAGAAGTAAAACCAAGCACCTGACAGAGCGCGTCGCCTTTGGGATAGAAACGGATATTGTCGCGGGAATAATACACGCCGTCCAAGGAAAGCTGCGAAAGCGCGGTGATTTTGGATTTCTCCACCTTTTTCGCTACCGTGATTTCCGAAGCTTTTTTCTTGGTCAGTTTTTCATATACGTTTTGCGAGTCCAACCCAAGCGTTTGCGCCAACAGCGCCGCCGTACTCTCCTTGTCCTTGACGGCATTCGAGCGTGCGAACACGGTGTATGCCGTGGAATTATCGGCAAGCACTACGCCGTTACGGTCGGTAATCTTTCCCCGCTCGGCAACGATGGGAATCTCCCGCGTCCATTGATCGAGCGCACGGTAATTCAGCTCTTCGCTCCACACTACCTGCACGTAGAAAAAACGTCCGCATAAAAGACAAAAAAGAAAGGTTACCGCCAAACTGATGGCGAATAACCTCTTTCGTAAAACCGATATGGAATATTCTCGTTGTGAATGTTTGATAACCGTTTACTCCCTTATTTTAATTGCCCGTTTGCACCATGCCTTGCGACAAAGCGTAGTCGCGAATGGTCTCTTCGGACTGCGCCGCTTCGATACGGCGTTGAATATCCTCGTACTGTTCTACTAGCTGTTCCTTCTTCTCTTCCAAATTTTTGATTTTAATTCTTTTTTGGCTGAGCATATGCGTGTTTACGCAAATCATCGTAAGCATCGCGACGATAACGAAAGTGAACACCGCCATCACTGCCTTTGCCAAAGGCGAAAGAGAATACTGCGCCTGCGTGGAAACCGCTGCCGCCGTCTTGATAACGGGCGCAGCCTGCACCGTAGGCTCTTCATAAGCCGTCATTCTTTCGAATTTTTCCGTGGTAAAAAGCGCAGACGCCGTCGGGGAAATATATTCCGTAACCGTGGGCGCTTGTTCAAGCACCGCCGTGTTCACTGCGCTCGGCGATATGTAGAGAGCGGGTTCTTCTTGAACGGGAGTTTCCGCGCGTACTGCGTTTTCAACCGCCGCAAACTGATCCGCTTCTGCATTTTGCAATCTGCGATAACGTTCTTTTATCATTGCGTTATGTTTCTGCGCTTCTAATTCCGCGCTAGATAATTGTGTCTGCATTTCTTCGCGTACCAATTCCATTTCCGCTCCTCCGTGTTTTTCGTGTTTCCTCAGTTTTCCCTTATCTTATAACTTTTCCGCGACCCTGAGTTTCGCGCATTTGCTTCTCGAATTGTATTCGAGCTCTTCTTCGCTTGCCGTAATCGGCTTTTTCGTGATTATCTTGATTTCCGGCTTCTTTCCGCATACGCATACGGGGAAATTACCAGGACAGGTACAGGGTTTTTCCATTTGCTTGAACGCTTCCTTTACAATTCTGTCTTCCAAGGAGTGGAAGGTGAGAATGGCAATGCGCCCGCCCTTTTTCAATCTTCTCGTGAGCGAGATCACGAGTTCGTACAACCCGTCCAGCTCGCCGTTCACTTCAATACGGATCGCTTGAAAGCTCTTTCTTTCGCAAGGCGCACCGAACCGAAATTTTGCGGGAATGCTGTTTTTAATGATCTCAGAAAACTCACCCGACGTCTTTAAGGGCTGTTTTTCCCTGTATTTTACGATATTTCTGGCGATTTGCTTTGCAAAAGTTTCTTCGCCGTACATTTTCAATATTCTTGCAAGACTTTCTTCCGAATAGGTATTGAGCACAATCTCCGCCGTCAAGTACGCGGAAGTGTTCATGCGCATATCCAAGGGCGCGTTCGGGTTTCTGTAAGTAAACCCCCTATCGCTGTCGTCTAACTGGTGGGAAGATACCCCAAAATCCAGCAACGCACCGTCAATCTGTTCTACGCCCGCACGCTCGAAAACAAGCGAAAAGTCTTTATAGTTGGATTTATAAATTTCAAATCTGCCGTCGAACTCCTTTAACCGTTCGGTAGCCGCCGCGATCGCTTCGTCGTCTAAATCGGTGGCGATAAGCTTCCCGCTCGGAGAAGTACGTTTTAAAATTTCATAGGAATGTCCGCCACCGCCGACTGTGCCGTCGTACCAAATCCCGCCCTCTCTTAAAGCAAGACCTTGCATACATTCTTCCGGCATAACGGGTTTGTGCGAAAATTCCAACATTGTTTATATCCCCAGTTTTTTAAGCTCCGTATCGTAATCGATACCTTCAATATATTCGTAATATCTTTCCGCTGCCCAGATCTCCAAACGGTTTCCGCGCCCCAGCGTGATAACGTCCTTTTGAATACCCGCCATCTTTCGCAAAACCGACGGCAGCACCACGCGCCCTTGCGCGTCTTCTTCCGCCGAGAAGATACTCCCGAAGAAAAGCGTGGACGCTTGACTGCTTTCCGATATCCCTTCGGAAGCCAAGCCCCCGATCGTATCGTCCAGCTCGTCGTCCGCCATAACGCAGATACAGCGGTTCATACCGCGGAAGAAACTGTACGATTTCTCGCCGCTTTCCCCCGTCAGTTCCTTTTTGAACTTGGAAGGTATGCGCAAGCGGTTTTTATCATCTAACTGGTGTTCAAACATACCTTTGAACATTGCACTTACCTCCTTGCTCGTTTTTTGCCCTGCCTAAAAAGCGGTTTATCCGCCTATACAGGTTGCATGTTTATATTATACAACCACTTTTAACCATTGTCAAGACTTTTTTGGTAAAATTTTTAATTTTTTTCAATATTTTTTGGGATTTTTACCCACGATTTCCCCTTTTTGGTGGGACAAACATTTGTTCGTACACTTTTTCGTTGTTTTCCCTTTGTTTTCCTAAGAAAAACGGCACTTGCAAAGCGCTCGATTTTGCCCGTTTTTTGGCATTTTTTGGCGAACGTTTGTTTGATTTTTTTACACTCGAACGCAAAGATTGAAAATCCCCTTTTTCGGTGGTCAAAAACCCCAAAATTTTTCGCTTTTTTGGAAGCGGTGGTCGCCCGTCCCTATTTTTTTCGCCGAGCACCGCGCACAGCCTTTTCGCCATGCCCTCATTGCCATCGTAGGCGGGACAAGCAAAATGCTTTTCTATCTGTTCCTTTATATATATATAATGTGTACAGCCAAGCACAACGGCATCGGGTTTACCCCGCGGTAAAAAACGGGAGTAGTCATACGCTTTGCAAAACAGATGCTCTTCGATCTCTCCTGCCAAAAGATCGCAAGGGGCGATACGAACGGAGGCACTTGGATAAAGGGCTTGGGCTTTTTTGCAAAGCCTTAAAAAGCGTTCGCTTTCGCACGTAGCGCGCGTGGCGAGCACGAACACTTCTCCCCCTTTTGCCGCCGCAGCCATGACGGCGGGCTCTGCCCCTACGATGGGAAAGGAAAAGCGGGTGCGCAGTTCTTCTATACACACCGCCG
Source organism: Candidatus Scatosoma sp. (assembly GCA_045542815.1). Classification (GTDB taxonomy): domain Bacteria; phylum Bacillota; class Clostridia; order Christensenellales; family Borkfalkiaceae; genus Scatosoma. The sequence goes on from JAZQLT010000087.1 coordinate 3,388, forward strand.
TTGCGGTGTTGCAGGCGATAACCGCCGCGCGCACCTTTAATCTTTGGAATTTCTTAAACGCGCGCAGAACGTATTTTCGGATTTTGGCTTGGGGCAGATTGCCGTACGGCGCATGGCGATTATCCCCGTAGTAGTATAATATTTCATTTTTCAGATGCCTTTCGCAAGCGGATAAAACGGTCAATCCGCCCACTCCGCTGTCAAAAAAAGCAATACCTCCCTTGGGAATACGCATTTGTATCCTTCTCCGCATAAAAAATTTGAAAATTTTATCGTTTTTCGCATTTTACCTGTGAAAAACAGTTTACATTCGGTCGAAATTATGTTAAAATAATCTACGCTAATAAAAAATGGAACACATAAGGAGATTATTATGCCTAATATTAAATCCGCAAAGAAAAGAGTTTTGGTAATCGAAAAGAAAACCATGCAGAACAAAGCGATCAAGTCCGCTTTGAAAACGCAGGTTAAGAAATTCCTCGCAGCAGTGGAAGCAGGTGATAAAGAAGCAGCTACGAAGCTTTATCCCGAAACCGTTTCCGCAATCGACGCGGCTGCTACCAAAGGCGTTATCCATAAGAACAACGCTAACAACAGAAAGGCGAAGCTTGCGAAAAAGCTCAACACTTTGAACTAATCCTTTTTTATAATACTTATCATATTATAAATATGAGGGTCTGCCTAGCGGTAGACCCCTTTTTTCGTGTTACTGAGCCAGCTTCTCCCCCGCCCGCACATAATCCGTGCGGATTTTTTTGTATATTCGCCAAAATATATGAAAAATCCCCTTTCAAACGATTGACATACGGGTGAATTTTTTTTATAATATTTTTCGTAAGGAAAGTTTATTTTTAGTAAACTTTCCGTTTATTTTTAACAAACTTCAAAAAACACGGGAACAGAGCATGGAATTAGGTGAAAAAATCAAGCGAATGCGAAACCAAAAAGGGTTGACCCAAGAAGAGCTAGCCGATCGCTGCGAGCTGACGAAAGGATACATTTCTCAGCTGGAAAACGATCTGAACAGCCCTTCCATCGCCACGCTTGCCGATATTCTTTCGGCGCTGGGGAGCAACCTTTCGGAATTTTTCCGCGAAGAGACAGAAGAAAAGATTGTCTTCTCCAAAAACGAGTTTATCGAAAAGGATTCGGACGGCGTACTTTGGAACTGGCTGATTCCCAACGCGCAAAAGAATATGATGGAGCCCGTTCTCGTCGAGCTATCGCCCGAAGCCGAAACCGCGGGAGATATCCCCCACGAGGGCGAAGAGTTCGGGTTCGTTTTGCAGGGCAAGATTGCAATCGTACTCGGTAACAAGCAATATATTTGTAAAAAAGGCGAAGCCTTTTACTACGTAGCGAACAAACCGCACTCTATCCTAAATAAAGGAACGGGTAGTGCAAAATTCCTGTGGATATCCACACCCCCCAACTTTTAAGATTACAAAAGAATTTTCGGGAGAATTGCCATGGAAAAGAATACGGAAAAACAAACCAAATCCATTATCGAACTTTTGGACGTATGCAAAGAATTTGACGGCGTTTCCGTCGTGGAAAATATGAATTTGAATATCCGCAAGGGTGAGTTCGTTACCTTCTTAGGCCCCTCCGGGTGCGGTAAAACCACCACCTTGCGCATGATTGCGGGCTTTGAACTGCCCACGAGCGGGAAAATTTTGTTGAACGGCGAAGACATCAACGGCTTGCCCCCCAACAAACGCCCCGTCAATACCGACTTCCAAAAATATGCTCTTTTCCCCCATCTCAACGTGTTTGAAAACGTTGCGTTCGGGTTAAAGCTCAAACGCATCGAAACCACCGTGATCGACAAAAAGGGAAACGAGAAAATCAAGCTCACCAAGCTCCCCAAAGCGGTAATCGAAGAAAAGGTGCGCAAAGCCTTGGAAATCGTCGATCTCACGGGCTTTGAAAAGCGGAGCATTTCCACCCTTTCGGGCGGTCAGCAGCAGCGTATCGCTATCGCGCGCGCGATCGTCAACGAACCCGAAATCTTGCTTCTGGACGAACCCCTTGGCGCACTCGATTTGAAGATGCGCAAGGAAATGCAGCTTGAGCTTAAAGCCATGCACAAGCGTCTTGGCATCACTTTTATTTACGTTACGCACGATCAGGAAGAAGCGCTTACCATGTCGGACACCATCGTCATCATGTCGGACGGGTCAATCCAGCAGATCGGTACGCCCGAAGCCATCTATAACGAACCGAAAAACACCTTCGTTGCCGACTTTATCGGCGAAAGCAATATTTTCTCGGGCGTTATGCCCAGAGACGGCGAAGTCCGCTTCTGCGGAAAGGCGTTCACCTGCCTTGACGGCGGGTTTGAAAAGGACGAACCCGTGGACGTTGTCGTTCGCCCCGAAGACGTGAAGATCACCCCCGCAAGCGAGGGTAAACTCAAAGGCAAGGTTACTTCCGTTATTTTCAAGGGTATCCACTATCAAATCCTTGTACAGTGCGGAAGAAACGAGATCGAGATCCAAAGCACCGTCGCCCCCGAAACGGGCGCAACCGTCGGTTTGGTGATCGAACCGGACGGTATCCACGTCATGAAAAAGAAATTCCGCGTCAATAAGTTCACGGGCGTGATTACCAAGCGCAACACCGTGGAATTTGGCGACGGCGAATTTGAATGCGACGTTACACAGCTCTATCCCGGCAGTCATTTGGACGAAGAAGGCTACCTTATCACCGCCAAGGGAGAAAAGCTGGATCTGACGGACACCGAAGTAAACGTAGAAGTCGGTCTGCACGACATTACCATGAGCGACAACCCCGACGAAGGCGGCGCGCAGGGGCATATCATTTCCCTTATCTATAAGAGTGAATATTACCGCTATATCGTGCGCACGGAGAACGAAGAAGACTATGTGCTCGCTTGCGAAGACCTTTGGAACGAGAACGACCTTGTCAGCCTGATCGTTCCCAAGGATAAAATCCGTTTAACGCTTAAAGTTGCGGAGGGCGGGAAGAAATGACGAAAACCAAGTTCAAACCGCACTTTTCGCGCAAGCTCTTGGCAATCCCCTACGGCTTGTTTTTGGCGATATTCGTGCTGATTCCCCTCTTTATCATCGTATATTACGCGTTCACGAACGACGACGGAAAGTTCACGCTCGAATACGTCCGCGTATTTTTCAACGAAAACGGCGAAGGTTTTTTCGCGTTCTTTAAATCCTACAACTTCAAGACGATCATGCAAAGCTTGTTCATCTCGGTTGTGAGCACCGTGCTTTGCCTTTTGATTGCTTATCCCGTAGCCTATATTATCGCAAAATGCAAGCTCAAAAACAAATCCGTGCTTTTGCTCTTGTTTATCGTGCCTATGTGGGTGAACTTCGTACTCCGTATCAACGCTTTAAAAGAGTTGTTCGTGTGGCTTGGCACCTACAATAAATCGCATGCTTGGAATATCGTAAACACGATCATCGGTATGGTGTACGATTTCCTGCCCTTTATGATCCTACCCATTTATACGACCATTATTAAAATAGACAAAAGCTATCTGGAAGCCGCAAAAGACCTTGGCGCAACGCCCGCAAAAGCGTTTATCCAAGTAACCCTTCCCCTTTCTAAGGCGGGCATCATGAGCGGCGTCTCCATGGTATTCCTGCCGTCTATGACCAACTACGTCGTATCCAACTATCTCACCTTCCGTAACGTTAAAATCATCGGTAAGCTTATCGACGATTACTTCACGGGGGATTTGTGGCACGACGGGTCGTTTATCGCGCTCGTGTTATTGCTGTTTATGTTCTTGGTTACCTGGCTCACGGGCGGGTTCAGCGCGGACGAACAAACGGAAACGAGAGGTACTTCCTTATGGTAAAAGTAAAAAGTATCTTAAAATGGGCGTTTATCGCCTTGATATTGCTGTTTATTTACTTCCCCATTCTCTTTCTGACAGTCAACAGCTTCAACGAAAGCGACATGATTCAGTCAGGCTGGACGGGGTTCAGCTTCGCGCATTACGAATACTTTTTCAATCTCGAAAACGAACCCTTGCGGGTGGTTTTGCAAACGATTTTGCTTGCAATCGTCGTTGCCGCACTTTCCACCGTTCTTGGTACGGTAGGCGCGATCGGTATTTTCTATTCCAAAAAACGGGCAAGCGGTA